>JAATGK010000048.1 GCA_015654715.1 Alphaproteobacteria bacterium | reverse complement strand
GGCGCACCATCTGCAATCGCTCGGCGTGCCGCTCGTCGTCTGGGGCGGGTCGACGGCAATACAAGACTATGTGGTGGTCGGTAGCGATAATTATTCAGGCGGGCAGTCGGCGGCGCGGCACCTGATCGAAATCGGCAAGCGGCATTTGGTTTTTCTTGGCGACACCATCCATGCGGAAATCGCAGACCGTTTCGCCGGCTTCCAAAGTGTGGCCGAGACCGAGGGCGCCAAAATCGTTGCCAAGATGCCGTGCGCCTTCACCACCGGCGCCGGCATTAAGTCGACGACGCAACTCATCGACAAAGGCAAGAAATTCGATGGCATTTTTGCCGGCAGCGATCTGATCGCCGTTGGTGCGGTGAGCGCGCTGCTGCGAAAGGGCGTGCGGGTGCCGGACGACATCTCGGTCATCGGCTATGACGACTCGCCGGTGGCTGCGACGTATTCACCGGCTATCACGACGGTGCGCCAGAACTGGCACAGCGGCGGACGGCTGTTGGCCAGCAAGCTGCTCGATTTGCTCGACGGCAAGCAGCCGGAGTCCGAGACATTGCCGACGACGCTGGTCGTGCGCGCGAGTTGACGCGCAGCGCCTGGCTTTGGCGCGGATATTTGCACCATTACTTTTGACATCGATAACATTCCGCCCTACATATCGTCCGGGTTTGGCGCGGTGCCGGCGTTAATAGGGGCGGTCCCGATAGGTTCGCCGGACGTCATCGCCGTCGCCAAACGCGATGGTGCAGGGGCCTGCCATCGTCAAGCCGAGGAAATCGGTAACGCGGGCGGCAAAAACAGCGGCGGCAGCGGGACTGTCGCAACCGGGAAAGGGGCAAGTCGTGTTGATTGGGCGTCGGACGTTTTTCGAGTTGGGTTTTGCCGGTCTGGTGACGGCCGGTTCGCGCGCTGTGGCAGGGCCCGTTCCAGCGGCTCCGGCGGTCGATCTGGCGAAATATCTGAATCGCGAATATTTGCCGTATCTGCCGCTGATGCGAATGTCGGCAGCCGAACCGCCGATGTCGGCCGAGAACCTGCTCGAGCGGCGCAAGCCGGCCGCCAACGCTATGAGCACGGCCTTTCTTTCGACGCCGACGGTCGAGGAAAAGACCATTGCGGGCCCGAAAGGGGCTCCTGATGTCCATATTTATGTGATCAACGCCGGTGCCCGCGACAAGACGCGGCCTGCGATTCTTCATATGCATTTTGGCGGCTTCGTCGTTTCGGATGCCAAGACCAGCGTGCGGTCGCTTCAGGAGATTGCCGCGGAACTCGATTGCGTCATCGTAACGGTCGATTATCGCCTCTCGCCGGAGGCGCACTTCCCCGGTCCGGTGGAAGACAATTATGCCGCGCTCAAATGGCTTTATGCGAACGCATCGGCGCTCGGGGTCGACGGCAAGCGCATCGCTGTCATGGGTGAGAGCGCCGGCGGTGGCCATGCCGCCATGCTGGCGATCGTTGCCCGCGATCGCGGCGAAGTGCCGGTCATTTTCCAATGCTTGACCTATCCGATGCTCGATGATCGGACCGGCAGCACCAAGAATCTACCGCCGTATCTGGGCGCCGTGGTCTGGCGTCCGGCCGACAACCGCTTCGGTTGGACCGCGTTTTTGGGCGTACCTGCGGGTTCGGCCTCGGTGCCGTATGGCGCCGTACCCGCGCGCGTGAAGGATCTCAAAGGCCTTCCCCCGGCGTTCATCGCGGTCGGCTCGCTGGATCTCTTTGCCGAAGAGGATATCGAATACACCCGCCGTCTGCTTGAGGCCGGAATTTCCACTGAACTTCTCGTCATTCCCGGCGTCGTGCATGGCTTTGATTTCGTGCCGACCAACGTCGCCAAACAGTTCAGGGCGACGCGTTTGACGGCCTTGAAGAACGCGTTCGCGACAGCCTGACCGGATTGGGTGACAGTGCCCGATGCGGTGCAGCGGGTGCCTTCTCTGACTTTCATCGCCGGGGCGCCCTGATCGCGACCGGCGATCGGGTGTGGTCGTTCTGCGCGCGCAAATCCGGTGCGACGGTTGCTTCAGAATTCCTTGAGCGTTCGTCAATCTTAATTCTGATATCGATGTCATTTTTCTTTTGACATCGATATCATTTCTCCCTAGCGTCATTGTTGTCTTAGCGCAGCGAATGGGGCAGCGCAGTGAAGAGGGGCTTTACATCATCGGTCCGGGCATTTCGGCGGCTG
>JAATGK010000515.1 GCA_015654715.1 Alphaproteobacteria bacterium | reverse complement strand
GGTGTGCGCCGCGTTGCTGAGCGGATCGTAGATGGCGTAAATTTCTTCCGGCACTTTCTCGCTGCAATGCCAAAGATTCAGCGCCGGAACCGCGACGAATTCGGCAAAGGCGTCGTTGCGGTTGACGCCGACGACGAGGGTGTTGGCGCACAGATGCCGCCGCCCCGCCTGACAGTTGCGGCAATGACCGCAGATGATGTAGCCTTCGGCGCTGACCAGTTCGCCGACCTTGTGGCCGTGCACGTTCGAACCGACGGCGGCGATGCGGCCGACGAATTCATGGCCGATGGTAGTGCCGGGCTTGACCGTCTTCTGCGACCAGGAATCCCAATTGTAGATGTGAACGTCGGTGCCGCAGATGCCGGTCTTCAGTACACGGATCAGCACATCGTCGATGCCGTAGTCCGGCACCGGCACGTCCTCAAGCCAGATACCCTCGGCGGCCTTGGTTTTGACAAGCGCTTTCATGGAATCGTCCTACACCAATCGTGTGACGGACTCCGATATCCCCGGTGGGGGGCGGACCGCAAGAACGGTGCGCGGATGGCAGCAATGGCAAGTTCGGACAGGCGTACGCGCACGATCTTGTCGCAAAACCCCGTCAGGCTGTCCGGTTCATGCGCGGAGCTTCAGCGGCACGCCGAGGTCGATCAGGTCCTGGCGCAGCTTTTCGGCGCCGGTGAAGAGCAAGGCGGGCAGCCCCACCTGGGCCGCACCTTCGACGTTGCGCCGGCTGTCATCGACGAAGACCAGATGCTCGGCTTCCTCGCCGTAGCAGCGCAGCGCGATGTCGTAGATCGCCTTGTCGGGCTTAACGCAGCCGTGATCGCCCGACAGCACGATGTTCTCGAACAGGTCGAGTTCTTTGAAGCGGTGGCGCACCCGCGAAAACGTCTCGCGATGCCAGTTCGAAAGCGCGTAAAGGTGAACCCCGGCGTCTTTGATTTCGGCCATCAGCGCTGCCGTACCGGGAATGGAATCGCCGATCATCTCGATCCAGCGGCCGTAATAGGCGCGGATCTCGCGCTCCCACTCCGGGAAAAGCGCCACGCGCTCGGCCGTCGCCTGAATCAGATCGCGCCCTTTATCCTGCTGTTCGTTCCAGTCGCCGGTGCAGATGGTGGCGAGGAAATTCGCGGCTTTGGTCTCGTCGCCCTCGAACACTTTGCGGTAGAGGTGCATCGGATTCCAATCGATGACGACGCCGCCGAGGTCGAATACGACGCCCTTCACCACAGGCATGCGTGTGTTGAGAGTCACCGTCCGCCTCATCCCTTTGGTCGCGATTGTCTGATCGCGTGCATAGGGATTAGCACGCCCGCCGCGCCCGTGGAATGCGGTCAGAACAGCGCGGCCGGCAAGGAATATTTCCAGGCAAAACCTTGGCCGGCTCAGATGCGCGAAAAGCCGGAGCGCGAGGTGTGCTGCGCGAAAGTGGCAATGTAGTCGGGCGTCTGACCCGGCGGTCCAAGCGGCAGGCAAACCGTTTCGGCGTGGGTAAAGTTGATTTCCGGCATTTCCAAGCCGACAGCCACCACAACCGCAATTGGAACCCCGGTGAGGACGACGCGGCGGTAGATCGGCAGCCAGCGCTGCACGGTATTGGGCAGGTCGGCGAAAATCTCACTCATGCGGCGATGGATGATCGGCGCGCGATAACAGCGGCAGACCTCGTCGCCGACGATATTGAGAGCAAAATCAGCACCACCATCGAGCGTTTTGGCGACGACCATGTGCTTGAGCAGGCCGGCAATATCGCGAACGCGAATGTCGTCCCGTGCCGGATAGGGACGGTCGCCGCGCAAGCGCTGCCAATAGGCGATACCCTGACGGACGGCCGGCGCTACCATCGCCTCCAGCGGTACGATCTCGACTCGCGTTTCATCTGGGAACGCCGTACTCGCTATGGGCTCTTGGAACGGCATTGCGCACAGCTCCTGTAAGCCCGGTAGT
This sequence comes from Alphaproteobacteria bacterium, assembly GCA_015654715.1. Classification (GTDB taxonomy): domain Bacteria; phylum Pseudomonadota; class Alphaproteobacteria; order Micropepsales; family Micropepsaceae; genus Rhizomicrobium. Next base: position 4,072 of record JAATGK010000515.1, on the reverse strand, counting down.
CAGTCCACCGGTGCCAATAGTCCTAAACGGGTGAGTTTAATAGATAGTGAAACCCGCGCCGTTTATCGCACAACAGAGTCGCCCGTGCCGATTTGTTCGATGATCCAACCAATTTCGACCGGTTCGTTTTTGACCTCGCCGGTGATGACGAGCTGCTCGGAACGGCGGATGGCGTCACTGCCAACATAGACGCTTTCCTCTACTGTGACGGGCGCCGTGGCGCGAAACCGCCAGCCCTCGCCGTTCGGCAGCTTGAGTAGCACATAACCGCTTTCGGCGCGGGAAAGGCGCACGTCGGGATGGATGTGGAAGCGCACCGCAAACGGCAGCGTCTCCTTGCGGTCCGGGCGCGGCAACAAACGGTCGCTACCGGTGAGCGCCAAGCCGTGCGGCGACAGCGTCAGTTCGCGTTCGTGGCGAACCCCGAATTGCCGCACATAGCCATCGTGGCTCGCCACCACGACATTGCCCTTTTCGGTCTCGATACGGCGCGTTTCGATCGTTTCCGGCCCGTGCACGACGCGGGCGCCGAGCAGCCGCTTCACCCAACCATCACGCAGGATGGTGGCGCTGGAGGTGTCGGCAACGGTTACCGTCGAATGAGCGGCGGTGGCGCGCAAGGCCGCCTGCCAGCGGCGATGACCGGCCAGCGAGGCGGTACCGCAATTGACGATAATGCGATGGATTCCGGCGCTCAGTTCGAACGACAAGCAGCCCGCATGCGCATTCACCGAGAAAGCACCGGGCGGCGGCGCGCCGCAATCGAACAGCACCAGCGTGCGATTGGCATGCAGGCGGTGGTAACCGGAATGGCGCGCATAGCCGAACGGCTGGCCTTTGACGTCGTCGCGTTGAAGTAGCGCGTGAACCATCTTGGCGCTCGATTCGCCGCCGCCGTTGAACAGCGCCAGGGCGCCGTCGCCATGGCGGAAGAAGCGCACCATCGGCGCCATGCGATCGTGCGCGGTACGCAAACCCAGCGGCACCACCTGCCCGGTCGCCACCAGCACTTCCATCACCATCACGACATAGCGATAGGCGCGCACCAGCACTTCCGGCGAACGGCTCAGATGGCCGCCGTCGGGCAGGATCTGGCGCGCCAGTTCCTGTTCCAGCCGCAGCAAGCCCTGCTCCAGCCGCTTGGGACTGTCGTCGAGACAGAGGCCCGACAACACCAGCGCCGCCGCCGCTTCGATCCGCGGCAGACCATCCGGCGCCTCACCGGCGATGCGTGCCAGCATGCGCGACTGCTCGCGCAGCGACACATACACTTTCGAGCGCCACAGCATGTCGCAATTGGTCAGGATGAAGCGGCCGTGGGCGAACAGCGCCACCAGACGCCGCGCCATCACCTGCGGCAGCCAGCCGGGTTCGCTGTACTTGCCGGAGCGTTTCAGCCATTGCGTCACCAGATTGGTCGCCAGCGTTCGCGCCGCCTCGCCGCCCGCAGCCGATAACGGCGGCAACCAGGCAAAACCGTCCAAGGCCTCGCGCCACTCCGCTGAGGGCGCCGGGCGGTCGAAGATCGAGCGGTCACCGGCTTCGGCGACTTCGCCTTGGAATTTGAATTTGCCGCGCAGCAGCGCTTCGGCATCGTCGAGCTTGCGCGGCAGCGTGTCGACCGGGCTGTAAACGACGTGGTCGGCGAGCGGACCGCCAAGCAGGCGCCGATACAGCCACGTCGCGCGGACCCAGCGGCGGAAACCGCCGGTTGTGCGCCACAGCAAAGCCTTCAGCGCTTCCGGCAGAAGGGCGAGCGGCGGCCGGTTTGCGGATGGGCGCGTTGCGGCCACCCCTTAACCTCGCAAGGCCGTGATATTAGCTGCGTAACATTTCGCTCCGCCGCGGAACACGGCCGTTCCCGCGACGATCGTATCGGCTCCGGCAGAGATTGCCTGCTTCACCGTTGTCTTGTTGATGCCGCCGTCAACTTCCAGCGCGATGGCGCGGCCAGTCTTGGCGATGCGTTCCGCCGCGGCCTCGATCTTTTTGAGCTGGCTGGTGATGAACGTCTGGCCACCGAAGCCGGGATTGACGGTCATAATCAGTACCAGATCGACAAGGTCGAGCACTGGATCGATGTGGTCGATCGGGGTGCCGGGATTGAGCACGATGCCCGGCTTCTTGCCCAGGCTGCGGATGAGCTGCAGCGTGCGATGGATGTGCGGTCCCGCCTCGGGATGGACGGTAATGCCGTCGGCCCCGGCTTCGGCGAACGCCTCCAGAAAGGGATCGACCGGCGCGATCATCAGGTGCACGTCGAACGGCAGCTTGGTGTGCGGCCGGAGCGCTTTGACGATCGGCGGACCGATGGTGATGTTGGGCACGAAATGGCCGTCCATGACGTCGACATGGATCAGATCGGCGCCGGCGGTGTCGAGCGCCTCGATTTCCGCCCCCAAACGCGAGAAATCGGCGGACAAAATAGACGGGGAAATACGAATGTTAGCCATAATCCTGCATTAAGTGCCGGATTCGATAGGCCGCCGCAAGGCACGTTCGACGCTTCCGCGCGCCGTCAACAGAACAATGAGCACCGGCACCCACGCCACGCGCGACTGGTAGCGGTCGTGGGGCCCCGAAAACAGCCCGCAAACCAGGGCGTTGCCGAGCAGCGCCACGAGAACAAAAGCGGGCAACGTCGCCAGATTCCAGCGCCCCCGCTTAAGCGCCCGCCACAACACCCAGGCGAGCCAGGCCTGCGCCAAGAAGGCTAGCGGCACGTGCACCACGTTCACCGCCCCAAAATGGATTTTGCCGGTCTGCTGGTGCGCCGTCATGTAGGCGATGCGCTGTTTGGGCATAAAACCGTAGAACAGATCGCGCAGGACCCAGATCTGCGGCTCGACGCCGTCGCCGGTGCGGAACATGAAATACTGCCGCAGCGAGCCCCACAGGCCCCACGCCAGACTCTGGACCGGGTAATGGCTGAGGCTATGGGCGACGATCAGGTCGTAGTCCGCCTTGGGGCCGTAAAAGCGGCCGACTTTGTTGAACGGGCTTTCCTCGCCCCAAAGAAAATTGTCCGCCGTCTTGGGCAGATTGTCCTTGTAGGGGCACAGCACCAGCGGCTGCGTCGGGCAGAGATCGGTCAGCGTCTTTTTCACGACGCCGTCGCCCATCAGCCTGGCGGTCAGGAAGAACGAGCCAGAGCGGCTGACGAAATACTTGTGGGTGATTTCGGGGCTTTTCCTGACCAGGATATGATTGGCCTGCACCACCAGTCCGAGGCCCAGCGCAAAGCAGAGCAGCGGCAGGATCACGTTCGGCTTGGGCAGTTTCCGCTGGCGCCAGATCAGCGGGAACAGCCGCACGATGAAGAGGCAGATCACCAGTCCGGCGGAAGTGCCGAGGTGCGAGGGATGGCAGGCGATCGCAAGTCCCGCGACCGCAATCAAGAGCGGCGCCCGGAACCATCCCACCTGCCTCAGCTTGAACGCCAAGGGATAGATCGCCAGCACGAACACCGCCGTGAAGCCGTCCGGCTCGATCTGCCCGGCGAACCAGGCAACGCTGGTCAACACCGACAGCATCGCGCCGACCCGCAAAAGCATCCACAACGTGGTGCGCGGCCACACCGCCCGGGCAAACTCGACGATCACAAACGCCGTCAGTGCCGACTGCACCCAGGCGACGTACCACAGGCTGGTTCGGCCGTGGGCATAATCCAAAAACAGCGAGTAGACCGGCGAGCGCTCGGGGACGAAGAAGCGCCGGAAGCCCTCCAGCACATAGGCACCCGAGTCGAAAAACATGAACGGGAAACCGTTCCACCACGCCGCGTAAAGAAACATCGGCGTCAGCAGAAGGATCGCGGCCAGCTCGGCGCCAAACCCCGAGATATGCGCCGCCGGAATATGGAATCGCACCTGCCATCCAACCCGCCCGGCCGGATGCGCATGCTTAGTGGTCGATTCGTTCATTCCGTTCCTCCACGCGGGGCGGGACAATGGCCCGGCGGCCCCAAGTGCGCAAACCGCGAAATGTCCTATTGGCCATCATCATGGCCGGCCCCCGAGCCGGCCATCCAGGCGGTATCGTCGTTTGGGACACCGCTGGGAAGCGTTGTGCC
>JAATGK010000362.1 GCA_015654715.1 Alphaproteobacteria bacterium | reverse complement strand
TCGTACATCTGGGCGCGCGAAGGCCGCCCCGAAGGGCGCGTGGCCGAACATTGGACCTTGGCCGAAGCCGAAATCACAAGCGAACTGACCGGAAAGAAGGCAGCCGTAGCGACAGTACCGGAAACGCCGGCGCCGAAACCGGCCGTCACCAAGAAGGCACCGGTGGCAAAAGCGGCTGAGAAGATGGCTGCAACGCCCGCGAAGCCAAGTGCAGGCGCCGAAGCGCCGGTCAAAGCCGCCAAAGCGGTGAAGACGAAAAAGACGGTCAAATCGAAGAAAGCTGCGCACCATAAGGACTGAGTGCGCGCATGTGAGCGAAACTAGCCGTCCTCCCTTCCCGCTACGGCAGGCCGGCCGGGAATGGGTACGTTACTCGTCCTTACGATCGTCCAGGATCTGCAGCCGCGCCGCGCGCAGGCGTTGGATCAGGATCGGCATGAAGCGCTTCATCATCTCATAGCCGAGGTCGTGATCGTCCTCGCACTTGCCGCGCAGGCAGGCGGCGTCAAGCGCGATGGCGCGCGTCAGTTCGAGGGCTTTGGCCGACAGGCCGCGCCGGTACGGCGGCACCAGCCAGGACGCGCCGACGATGTCGCTTTCGCCGACGGTCTGAAGCGTTACCGGTCCTTCGTCGGTATCGACTTCAAGCGCCACGCGGCCCGAGCGCACGAGATAAAGCTGGTCGGCGGTCTCGCCTTCATGGAAGATATAATCGCCAGGCTCGAAGCGCACGTTCTTGGCGCAGCCGGTCACGACATCGGTGTAATCCTGCTTCATGCCGGCGAAGAAGGTATGCTCGCGTACGATCCGTTCCAGACCTTCCATGGCGATTCTCCTGCTGACCAAGCGGGGAGAATGTAGGAACAATCGTCAGGGCCCGCAACGCGACCGGCTAGGCTCTTTCCGCCGCAATCCCGGCCAAGGCCGCCCGGAAGGCGGGATCGGCGCCGAGGTCCTCAAGCGCCCGCACCAGACGGCGGCGCCAGTTGGGGTATTCGGTGATCGAGCCCGGCAGATTGGCCTGATGGGTCTGGCCGACCAGATCGTCGAGCTGCGCCATCATCAGAGTCGAAGGCGACCGGGATAGATAGGCGTGGACCGCCGCCGTCAATTCGGCCGACCACGCTAAATCGCCGGCATCCGCGGGCGCCAGGCCTGCAGGAAGGAGATTTTCGGTGGCGAGCGCCTGCAGAAGCTGACGTTTGTCCAGGGCGCGAGCGGCGCGGGCGGCGGTTTCTTCGTTCGGGTCCTTGAACAGGCCGAGGCTCGCCTTGGCATTCAGATCTTCGCCCTGCCAGAAGCCGCTGAGGGTGGCGAGGTCATGAGTCGACACCGACACGGCCGCCAACTGCGGATAATCGGTCGGCGGCTTGTAGCCCCCCTGCCCGCGTTCGAAATAGAGCACGCGGCTGGACAAGATGTTCGCCGCAGCCAGCTTTTCGCGCAAGCCCGCCGGTACGGTGCCGAGGTCTTCGCCGATGATCAGGCATTGGTTGCGCTGGCTTTCGAGCGTGGCGACGGCAATGAGATCGTCCAGCGGGAAACGGACATAAGCGCCTTCGGTCGGTTTGGCGCCATTTGGAATGAGGTACAGCCGCGTCAGCCCCATCACATGGTCGATGCGCAAGGCGCCGGCGTGGCGCATGTTGGCGGCGAGGAGCTCGCGGTAATAGGCGTAGCCGGTCTCGCGCAGCCGCATCGGATTGAGCGGCACCAAGCCCCACTCCTGGCCCTTTTCGTTGAACGGATCGGGCGGAGCGCCCACCCGCGCACCACCGGCGAATTGCCGACGGTCCATCCAATAATCAGCACTCGAGGCATCGACGCTAACGGCAAGATCGTTGTAAAGCCCGACCGCCATGCCGCGCGCCTTCGCCCGCCCGGCGGCAGCGGCGAATTGTTCGTCGCAGCACCATTGCAGGTATTGATAGAAGCCGATGCGGTCGGCGCGCGTGTTGCGGAATGCGGCCACCGCGTCCGATTTGGCGTCCTGGTGCTGCGGTGCCCACCCCGACCAGTCGACCGCTCCGTAATGCTCGGACAGTGCTTCGAAGGTGGCGAAATCTTCCAGCTCGTGGCCCTTTTCGGCGACAAAACTGCGGAAGGCGACGCCGCGGCCGGTATTTGCCGCCAGATGCTTGGCTCGGAACTGGGTGTAGAGCAATTCGAGTACCGGCAGCTTCAGCGATGCCACGGCGCGATAGGCGACGAACGCGTCGTCGTGTGCGGATTCGAGCACGCGGCGGAATTCGGCGCTGGCGGCCAGCGCCTCGGCTTCGGGGCATTCGGCGAAATCGGGAATCGCAGTGACGTCGAGATAGAGCGGATTGCGGAACAGACGCGAGCACGGCGAATAAGGGCTCGCGTTCTCGGGCAAATTCAGAAACAACGCGTGCAGCGGATTGAGCCCGATCGCCGCCCCGCCGGCGTGCGCGACCACCTCAATCAGTCCCTGCAACGCGGAAAAATCGCCGATACCCCAATCACTCTGCGATTTGAGGGCGTAAAGCTGAATCATCAGCCCCCAGGCACGCGTCAGCCCTTCCGGCATGAAACAATGGTGCGGCGCCACGATCAGAGAGGTCGCCGCCTCTTCGCCCTCGACGCGGAAGATGTGATAGCCGCACGGCAAAGGCTCGAGCGGCAAGCGATGCTGGAAGATGCGGCGGTTGTCGAAATAGGCAATGTCGTCGTGGGCAAGATCGCCGAGGCGGCAGGCGCCGGTGCGCCTGGTGCCGTCTTCGAGAACGAGGTGCCATTGGATGATGCGCTGGCTGTCCTCTTCCCAAGCGCGCAAAGGAATCGCAACCGGCTCACCTTCGCGCAGCGCCAGCACGGGCGAAAGAAGCTGCATCCACGGTGCCCGCCAAAAAGTCGTGAGGCTGGCCCAGATCTCGGCGTCGGTCGCCGCCGCAATACCGAATGCCGCCAAAAGGCTACGGATGGTTTCGTGGCTGGCGTCGTGCCGGTTGCCGTGATTGTCCCAATAATAGGTTTCGATGCCGGCGGCATCGGCAAGCCTCAGGATGTTGTCGGCATCCATCTCAGACATCGCCCTCGAACAGAGCCAATCCATGCGCCGCCGTCTGGAACACGGTACCGGCCGCAAACCGACCGGACGCCTCGCCGTCGGCCGCCGCCGTATCCAGAATCCAGTGCCAGCGCTTATCGAAGGGAATTTTAGGCAGAACAAAGTTAACGGGTTCCTCCCCGGCATTCAGGAGCAGGAGGAACGAGTGCGGATCGAGCCGCCGGGTATAGGTTGTAATGTCCATTTCCGCAGTGGCGGCATAGCGCACACCCAAAAACTTGCAGTTCGGGCGGTGCCAATCGGCGTCTTTCATCTCCTGACCTTCGGGCGTCAGCCAGACGATGTCCTTGATGTCGCTGCCATCGACGGGATCGCCGAGAAAGAAGGCGGAACGGCGGAACACCGGATGTTGGAGACGCAAACGGATCAGGCGCCGCACGAAGGCAACGAGATCGCGGTTTTCTTCAAGCTTCGTCCAATCGACCCAGCTCACCTCGTTGTCCTGGCAATAGGCGTTGTTGTTGCCGCCTTGGGTGCGGCCGAATTCGTCGCCGGCAAGCAGCATCGGTATGCCCTGGCTGAGCAGCAGCGTGGCGAGCAGATTGCGCTTTTGGCGTTCGCGCCGCGCGCCGATGCCGAGATTGGGCGTCGGGCCCTCGACGCCGCAATTCCAGGAGAAGTTCTCGTCGGTCCCGTCGCGGTTATTCTCGTGATTGGCGGCGTTGTGCTTGAAATTGTAGCTGACCAAATCTTCCAGCGTGAAGCCGTCATGGGCGGTGATGAAATTAACGCCCGCGGTTGGCCGGCGCAGGTTCAGACCGAACACGTCGCTGGAGCCGGCTAAGCGCGCCGCCAGATCGCCGACCGGGGCATCGCCGCGCCAGAACCGGCGTACGTCGTTGCGGAAACGGTCGTTCCATTCGCTCCAGCGCGTCGGAAATCCCCCCAGGCGATAGCCGCCGGGGCCGAGATCCCAGGGCTCGGCGATCATCTTGGTTTTGACCAGGACCGGGTCCTGCAACACGCAAGCGAACAACGCCGCCTTGGGATCGAACTCGCCGTTGTCACGCGCCAGGCTTACCGCCAGATCGAAGCGAAAGCCGTCGATATGCATGTGCTCGACGAAATAGCGCAGGCTATCCATCACCATCTGCAACACGCGCGGATGAGCGAAGTTCAGCGTATTGCCGGTGCCGGTGACGTCGTGGTAGCGGCTCTTGTTGTCGGCGAGCCAGTAATACGAGGCATTGTCGATGCCACGGAACGACAGCGTCGGGCCAAGCTCGTTGCCTTCGCCGGAGTGGTTGAACACCACGTCGAGGATCACCTCGATACCGGCGTCGTGGAAGCTGCGCACCATCTTGCGGAATTCGGCGACACTGCCCGACGCCAGATAGCGCGGCTCGATCGCGAAGAAATTCACCGAGTTGTAGCCCCAATATTCCTTGAGGCCATGTTTGGCCTGCACCGAGGTGGTGGTGAAGGGATGGATCGGCAACAACTCGATGGCGGTGACACCGAGATCGCGCACATAGGAGATCACCTCGGGCGAGGCGAGCGCCGCCGCGGTGCCGCGCACAAACGGATCGATGCCGGGATGGCGCATGGTGAAGCCGCGCAAATGTAACTCGTAGATGATCGAGTGCGAGCGCGGTGTCCGCAACAAGGGATCACCGGTCCAATCGAAATCGTCCGACAGCACGCGGCATTTGGGAACCGCGGGGGCGGAATCGTGAGTATCGAAGGAAAGGTCATACCTCTGATCGGCGGGATCAAAGCCGCAATGAAGCGGATCGTAGACGATCGGGCGCGTCAGCTCCTTCGCATACGGATCAATAAGAAGCTTGTTGGGATTGAAGCGGTGCCCGCTCAAGGGTTCGTAAGGGCCGTAGACGCGATAGCCGTAAAGCTGACCGGGTTTGGCACCTGCCAGATAGCCGAACCAGACATCCTCGGACTTTTCCGGCAGATCGACGCGGCCAGTCTCACGCTCCTGGTCGTCGAACAGGCAAAGCTCGACCCGCGTGGCATTGGCCGAGAACAACGCAAAATTTACGCCCTCGCCGTCGACGGTTGCGCCCAAGGGAAATGGGCGACCATGGCTGAGCCGCAATCCTGAAGTCACAATTGAAGTCCCTTTTAGCGGCCTTCCGGCACCAGCACGAAGGCGCCGAGCGGCGGCAAGGTGACGGAAATCGAATCCGGCTGGCCATGCAGCGGTTCCCCGCGCGTTTGAATTCCGGTGCCGTTACCGACATTGCTGCCGCCGTAGAATTCGGAATCGGAATTGAACGCCTCGTAATAGCGCCCGCTCTTCGGCACGCCGATGCGATAATCGCGCCGCACCACCGGCGTAAAGTTGCAAACCACCACGACGAAATCGTCGGGATCGGCGCCGCAGCGGATGTAGGTGAGCACGCTCGCTTCGGTGTCGTTGCAGTCGATCCAGGAGAAGCCTTCCGGCTCGCAGTCGCGCTCGTGCAATGCGGTGCGAGTGCGATAAAGAAAGTTGAGGTCCTTGAGCGCGTTCTTGAGGCCGGCGTGTTCCTTGTACTGAAGCAGATGCCAGTCGAGACTGCCGTCGTGGTTCCACTCGTCCCACTGACCGATCTCGGCGCCCATGAAGAGCAGCTTCTTGCCCGGCATCGTGTACATGAAGGTGTAGTAGGCCCTGAGGTTGGCAAACTTCTGCCACAGGTCGCCCGGCATCTTGTTGAGCAGCGCGCCCTTGCCGTGCACCACTTCGTCGTGGCTGAGCGGCAGGATGAAATTCTCGGTGAAGGCGTACAGCAATCCGAAGGTCAGGTTGTTGTGATGGTATTTGCGATGGATCGGCTCCCGCGACATGTACTGCAGGGTGTCGTGCATCCAGCCCATGTTCCATTTGTAGCCGAAGCCGAGACCGCCGAGCCAAACCGGCCGTGAAACCATCGGCCAAGCCGTCGATTCCTCGGCGACGGTGATCGCATCCGGGTGATCGGCGTAGACCAGTTCGTTCATGCGGCGCAGGAAGTCGATGGCTTCGAGGTTTTCGACGCCGCCGTGAATGTTCGGAACCCACTCGCCGTCCTTGCGGCTGTAGTTGCGGTAAAGCATCGAGGCCACCGCGTCGACGCGCAGCCCATCGAGCCCAAAGCGCGTCATCCAGAACAGCGCGTTCGAAAGCAGGAAGCCGCGCACTTCGTTGCGGCCGAAATTGTAGATGTAGCTGTTCCAGTCGGGGTGATAGCCCTCTTTCGGATCGGCATGTTCGTAAAGCGACGTGCCGTCGAAGGTATGCAGGCCGTGGGCATCGGACGGGAAATGTCCGGCCGCCCAATCGAGCAGCACGCCGATGCCCGCCTCGTGGCAGGCATGCACGAAATGGCGGAAATCCTCCGGCGTACCGTAACGCGACGTCGGCGCAAACAACGCCGTCGGCTGATAGCCCCACGAGCCGCCGAACGGATGCTCGTTGATCGGCATCAATTCGATGTGGGTGAAGCCCAGTTCTTTGACATAAGGCACCAGCGTGTCGGCCAGCTCGCGATAGGTGAGCGAGCGGTTGTCCTCTTCGGTAACGCGCCGCCACGAACCCAGATGCACTTCGTAGATCGAAACCGGCGAACGGCGATCAGCCTTGGGGCCTTTGCCGACATCTTCGCGCGCGACACCAATGCGCGCATCGGCGCTGACGACCGAAGCGGTCTTGGGCGGCAGCTCGGCCTGAAAGGCAAAGGGATCGGCCTTGAGCAGGATGGCGCCGCTCTGGGTCTTGATCTCGAATTTGTAGGTGGCACCCGGACCGACGCCGGGCAGGAAGATTTCCCAGATGCCGGCGCCGGGGTTCAGGCGCATGACATGGAAGCGCCCGTCCCAGCCGTTGAAGTCGCCGACCACGCTGACGCGCCGCGCGCTCGGCGCCCAAACGGCGAAGGTGGTGCCTTCGATGCCGTCCTTGAGGGCGGGATGGGCGCCCATCTTCTCGAAGCTCTTCAGGAAGTTGCCTTCGGCGTGCAGATAGAGATCGAGTTCGCCCAGCACCGGACCGAAGCGATAGGGATCTTCGATGTCGAAGCTCCAGCCTTTACCGGCCACGCGCAGGCGGTAAGCGAACATCTCTTTGCCCGTGTTGCCGGCATAGAGACCTGCTTCATGGATGGGCGCCAGTTTTGACACCGGCTCCCCGGTGGAATGGTTCAATACCTCAACGCTGGTGGCGCCGGGATGGAAAACGCGCACCGTCACAACGCCGGTGGCGGCGTCCTGATGCATGCCCAGATAGGAGAAGGGATCGTGATCGTCGCCGGCAACGATGGCGGCGATCCGCTCGTCGCCTTGTCCCAATCGCTCAGGGCGACCCAATTTGTTTCCTGCTGCAACTTTTGCTGCGTCTGCCATGGTCCGTTCGCGTCCACGTTGTTCGATGTCCATTGATTTCCTACGGAAATTTGTGGAATTCGGGATAGGGTATCTGGGACATTTGATTCGGTACGGTAATAAGAGTTTTACCAGATTAGAGTTTTATGGTTTCCGAACCAATACGGGGGCGGCAGGCGATTAAGAAGTGCCGGCCGCGAGGGGCATAATGCAGGTCTTGTTCGCAACGGCGGAAGCCTATCCTTTGGCTAAGACAGGCGGCCTCGCCGACGTGTCCCGCGCTCTTCCCGTAGCGCTTCGCCGCCTCGGAGTCGATGTCCGCCTTCTGATGCCCGCCTACCCCCGGGCTTATCTCAGGATCGAAAACCCCAAAATCGTCGCCCAAGTTCCCCCGGCTCTGGGCGTGGATGATGCCACCCTGATCGCCGGGACCTTCCCCGACGCCGACCTGCCGGTCTATCTGATCGACAGCCCCAGCCTGTTCCGGAGAGGCGGCGGGCTTTATCAAGACGAGATCGGCATAGATTGGCCTGACAATTCCCTGCGTTTCGCCTTCCTGGCGCATGTCGGCCGCGAGATCGCGATGCGGCGCCTGGGGCTCGACTTCACGCCCGATGTCGTCCACGCCAATGACTGGCATACCGGCCTGTTGCCGCTCTACCTGTCGCTCGAGGACGGCCCCCGGCCAGCGACCGTTTTCACCACCCACAACATGGCGTTTCAAGGCAACTTCCCGGCCGAATGGCTCGAACGGCTTGGCATTCCGGCGGCTCTGTTCAGCGCCGGTGGTGTCGAATTCTATGGTCAGATTTCGTACCTCAAGGCGGGCCTCCGCACTGCCGACCGGGTAACAACGGTCAGCCCGACCTATGCGCGGGAAATCCTGACCCCGGCGTTCGGGGCCGGCATGGACGGCGTCTTGTGCGAACGGGGCGAGGATTTCAGCGGAATTCTCAACGGCATTGACGAGACCTTGTGGAATCCGGCGAGCGATCCGATCTTGCCGCGCTCGTATCGCGAGACCGACATCTCGGGCAAGCGCGCCTGCAAGGCGGCGCTGCAGAAGGAACTCGGCCTCGCCGTGCGACCCGAAGCGCCGGTATTCGGGTTCGTCAGCCGCCTGACCCAACAGAAGATGGCCGACGTCATCCTCGAAGTGCTGCCATGGCTGGTCGAGCAGGACGCCCAGTTCGTGGCGGTCGGCGAAGGCGACCCTGAGATGGAAGCGGCCTTCGACCAGGCCCGCGAACGCTTCAGCGGACAAGTCGCGGTGATTGTAGGCTACGACGAGCCGCTCGCGCACAAGCTGCAGGCCGGCTCCGACATCCTTTTGGCGCCGGCGCGGTTCGAGCCGTGCGGCCTGACTCAGCTCTATGCCTTGCGCTACGGCAGCCTGCCGGTCGTGCGGCGCACCGGCGGCCTTGCCGACACGGTGGTCGATGCCACCGCGGCTTCGATCGCCGACCGCAGTGCCACCGGTTTTGTCTTCGATGAACCGACGGCGGACGATCTTGTGGTGGCGCTAAACCGGGCACTTTCGCTGTATCGGGAGCCGCTGATCTGGCGGCGCCTGCAGCTTCAGGCAATGGCGCAGGACTTCAGTTGGACCGCCAGCGCCACGCAATATGCCGCCCTTTACAGTGCCGCGAGCGGCTTGCCGGTCGATCTCGGTACGGACAAAGAATCCGCGCCGGCGGCGGCACAACAAACAACAAGACAAGCCGCAAGTTTAGCGCGTACTATTGAGCCGAACCGGCCGCGTCGCTTCGCCCGGGCGCGACGGCTGGGCGGAAATATGGCCGAACGACGGGCAGGAGATGCGTCATGCCCAACGAGCCCAAAGCCAACCCTTCGGAAGAAGAAATCCGCAACCGCAGCTACCTGATCTGGGAGCGCGAGGGTTGTCAGGACGGCAAGTCCCAAGAATATTGGCTGCGCGCCAAGTCCGAACTCGAAGCCGAGCTCGAAGCCAAGTGGAACGCGGCTTCGATGGAAGGCAAGACCACGGCTTTTGTTCTGCCGGTGCTGCCGATCTCGACGCCGCCCTCCAAGAGCATTTCGCTCAAGCTGCGCGAGGACGATGCCGAGCTCAGGAAAGCGGCCGGCTGACCAAGTCACGGCAAATTTCGCGCCCCCGCCCTTGACCGGCGGGGGAACGCTTTGCCGTATCGGTCGCTTATAAAAACAAACCCCCGCGGATCGCTCCGCGGGGGTTTTGCTTTGTCAGGTTCTTGTCTTGCCTACTTCTGCCAGGTGACGAGCGGCAGTTCGGCGGGCAGGAAGGCTTGCGGGTGATAAGGCACCACACGCACCGTGTAGTCTTCGAGCTGCCGCGTCGAAGGAATGGCGCCGGCGAAGATGTAGCCGTTGGTGGACCCCGGAATCGCATTTTCCTGGTGCAGCATGATCACCTCGGGCGCGTGCTCGGCCGTCTGGTCGGCGAACATTTCCACCCGCACCGCGTTGGGCGTCAGCTCGCCGAGATAAACCGGCACCACCACATTGGTGGCCGTCTCCGACTGGCTGGCGACCGCGTTGCCGATGTGCAGACCGCTCCAGCGCGAATGCACGGTGCGCGACCATTGGTTCAGCATCCGGGCCGGCGTGCAGCGATCCTTCATGCGTTCGCGGACCGCCTTGGCGAGCGGCAGATACGCTTGATCGACGTAATCGGTCATCATCCGGGCGCCGGAGAATTCCGGCGTCAGGCGGCCCATCGAATGGCGGATGCGCTGCAGCCACGAGCGCGGCAAGCCGAGGCCGTCGCGATCGTAGAATTCCGGAATGATCTTGTGTTCGAGCACATCGTAAAGGCTCTCAAGGTCGATGGCATCGACGCCTTCGGCAGTGCCGCCTGAGCCATCGCCGATCGACCAGCCGACGTCTTCGGTGTAGGCCTCGTCCCACCAGCCGTCGAGGGTCGAGCAATTGATGCCGCCGTTGACCAGCACCTTCATGCCGCTGGTGCCACAAGCTTCCCACGGCCGCCGCGGCGTGTTGATCCAGACGTCGACGCCTTGAGTCATCTCCTGGGCCAGCGAAATGTCATAGTCTTCCAGGAACACGACATAACGGCGGTAGCGCGAATCGCGCGCCAGTTTGATCCACTCCTGGATCATGCCCTTGCCGACGCTGTCGGCCGGATGGGCCTTGCCGGCGACCACGATCTGCACCGGATACATCGGATTGTGCAAAAGCTTGTCGAGCCGTGCCAAGTCGCGCAACAGCAGGTTCGGGCGCTTGTATTCGGTGAAGCGGCGGGCGAAGCCGAGGGTCAGCACATTGGGATCGAGCACCGTATCGGCCTTCTGCACCGCTTCGAGCGAGAAGCCGCCTTCGCGGAGCTGGCGGCCGAGGTGATAGCGGGCATAACGCACCAGGCGCTGACGGCCCTCGCCGCGCATCGCCCACAGATCTTCGTCCGAAATCGTCTCCGGGATCGGCAGACGTTCCTTGCTGGCCGGACTGCGCCAACGCGCGGGGCCATAGCTCTTGTTCCAGACGCGATCGGAACCGGCCGAATCCCAAGTCGGGATATGGACGCCGTTGGTGACGTAGCCGATCGGCACTTCGCAAGACGGCCAGCGCGGGAACAGCGGCTGGAAGATGCGCCGGCTGACTTCACCGTGGAGGCGCGACACGCCGATGGTGATGGCCGAGCCGCGCTGGGCGAGGAAGGCCATGTTGAACGGCTCGTCGTGATTGTGATGGTCGGCGCGGCCGAGCGCCAGCACGTCTTCGAGCTTGACGCCGCGGCCATGCAGGGCGCCTTCGACATAGGGCAGGTACTTGCGCAAGAGTTCGGCCGGGAAGCGATCGAAGCCGGCCGCCACCGGGGTATGAGTGGTGAAGACATTGCCGGCACGCGTGGCCCACAAAGCTTCCCAGAAATCGAGGTTCGACTTCAGCGCCAACTGACGGGCGCGCTCGATGATGGCAAAGGCGGCGTGGCCTTCGTTGACGTGGCAGATTTCGACTTCGGGGTGCAACGCCTCCACCACGCGCCAACCACCGACGCCGAGGACGATTTCCTGCATCAGGCGCAGTTCGGGGCCGCCGCCGTAGAGCTTGGCGGTGATGCCGCGGTCGAGCGGGCTGTTGATCGGGTCGTTGGAATCGAGCAGATACAACGTGACGCGGCCGACCGTCGCCTTCCAGACGCGCAGTTGCACCACGCGGCCAGGCAGTTCGAGACCGATCTTGAGCCAGCCGTCCTCCGGCAGAATCACCGGCTCGACCGGCAGCGCGCTGGGCTCGTTATAGGGATAGAACTCCTGCTGCATGCCACTGCCGTCGATGAGCTGGCGGAAGTAGCCTTCCTGATACAGCAGGCCGATGCCGACCACTGGGATGTCGAGATCGCTCGCCGACTTCAAAACATCGCCGGCCAGAATGCCGAGACCGCCGGCATAGATCGGCAGCGCCGAGCCGAGACCAAATTCCATTGAAAAGTAGGCAACGCCGCCGAGTTTTGAGGTTCCTTCGGTGTTGCGGAACCAGCCGGGCGTCGTCAGATATTCGTTGCGGGCGGCAACGAAGCCATTGAGCTGGTCGAGGAAATTCTGGTCCTGCGACAGCTGCTTCAGCCGCTCGCGGCTGGCGCCTTGGAGCACGGTCCAGGGATTGAGCGTGCGCTCCCATAGCTTCTCGTCGATGTGGCCCCAAATCGCGTCGCCCTCGTGGCTCCAGGTCCAGCGCAGGTCGAGCGCGATCTGCTGCAACGCGGCGATTTCACTGGGCAGTTCGAGAAGAGGGATGGTGACCATGATGGGCTTTCCGAAATTGCTGTCGCGGACATTGGGGCGAGACGATTCAAGCCCCCGCGGGATACTCGCCGATCTTTGTTAAATTTCTTCGGGAAACAAGATGAATTCCGCAGAAACCCTGGATTGAAACGGTAAACGAGAGCTTAACACGCCACTCCAGCGGGAGGTTTGCCGCAAAAAAGAAGCCTCCCCCTTGGGGAACCCAAGGAGGAGGCCATGACAGTTAACAAAGAAATTATCCGAACACTGTTCGGATCAACCAGTTCGATCAAACCTTCTGGTTTTGCGCGATGATGGATTCGTAAAGTTCCTGCTGGCCCGAAACCGCCTTCGGGTTGAGGCCCTTTTTGACCGCCAAGTCGGCGAGATCGGCGAGGGTCAGCTTGCCCCCGGCGATTTCCTTACCGAACGGCGTTTCCCAACCGGCATAACGGGCGGCTTTGAGGGTGGCGAGCTTCTTCTGCTTGATGACCGACTCGGCCGACAGGACCGCACGGGCCAAGGTGTCGATGCCGGTGATGTGGGCAATGTAGAGGTCGTTGATGTCGACCGACTGCCGGCGCAGCTTGGCGTCGAAGTTGCAGCCGCCGGTGTGAAGGCCGCCCTGGTTCAGGATTTCCAGCCACGCCGGAGTCAGGTCCTGGGCGTTGTTGGGGAACTGGTCGGTATCCCAGCCGGAACGCGGATCGCCACGGTTGATGTCGAGCGAGCCCATGATGCCGAAGGCATAAGCGGCGGTCACTTCATGCTCGAAGTCGAGGTTGGCGAGCGTGGCGTGGTTGACTTCGATATTGACCTTCACTTCCTTCTCGAGGCCGTGCTTCTGCAAGAAGGCATACACCGCCGCGACGTCGTGATCGTATTGGTGCTTGGTGGGCTCGAAGGGCTTGGGCTCGATCAGAATGGGGCCCTTGAAGCCGATCTTGTGCTTGTGCTCGACCACCATGTTGAGGAAGCGGCCCATATGGTCCAGTTCGGCCTTGAGGTCGGTATTGAGCAGCGTGTCGTAGCCTTCGCGGCCGCCCCACATGACGTAGTTCTCGCCGCCCAAACGATGGGTCGTTTCGAGGATTGCGCGCACCTGGCCGGCGGCATAGGCGAACACTTCCGGATTCGGATTGGTCGCCGCGCCAGCCGCATACCGCGGATGGCTGAACAGATTGGCGGTGCCCCACAGCAGCTTCACGCCGGTCTCGGAGATCTTCTTGGCGAAGATGTCTTCGATTTTCTTGAGGTTGTCGATGTGCTCGGGAAGCGTCGCGGCGTCGGCGATCACGTCGGCGTCATGGAACGCAAAATAGGGCGTACCCAGGCGGGTGAAGAAATCGAATGCGGCATCGGCCCTGGCCGCTGCCATTTCCTGCGTGACATTGCCCGACCACGGACGGGTCCAGGTGCCCGGACCGAACATGTCGCCACCGCCAGCGGCGAAGGAGTGCCAATAGGCCACCGTCAGCCGCAGCCAATCGCCCAACTTCTTGCCGAGCACGACGCGATCTTTGTCATAGACCTTGTACGCAAAGTCGTTGGTGCTATCCGGACCTTCGTACTTGATCGGCCCGACTTCCGAAAAAATGCTCATCTGCCAAACTCCCTGAAAGAGGATTTAAGATTTCTGTACAGGTCCACGAACAGGGCCCGCCGTGGCGCCATTTGCTCCTTCAGTGCGGGCACAGGTTCAACGACTCGCGACACCTTCGGTGCCGTGCACACTTTGACCGGATCTTCTCCGGTATCGGCCAGCAGCCCTAGGCGTGCTGCACCGAAGGCACCACCCACTTCGCCGCCTTCGCGGTAAGTAAGTGGAATATCAAGAGCCGACGCCAGCATCGGGCCCCAATAAGGAAGCCGCGCCGCGCCGCCGACGACTGTGGTGTCGGTGATGGCTGAGCCCGCTTCCTTGAGAACATCGATGCCGTCGGCAAATGCGAACGCGACGCCTTCGAGCACCGCATAGGCCAGATCGGCCGGATCGGTGTCGGCTCCAAGGCCGAAAAACACGCCGCGGGCGTAAGGATCGTTATGCGGCGTGCGTTCGCCGCTGAGATAGGGCAGGAAAATCGGCGTCTGCTTGCGCAGGCCGCGCTTTTCTGCACCGGCGACCGTCTCGACGACATCGTTGACGCCGGTGAGATTGGCCACCCAGTCGATCGCCGACGCCGCCGTCAGGATCACCGCCATTTGGTGCCAGACGCCCGGAATGCAATGACAGAAGGCGTGCGCCGCCTTCGCCGGATTGGGACGGAACTTGTCGGTGACGACGAAGAGAACGCCCGAAGTGCCGAGCGACAGGAACGCTTGCCCCGGCGCCACAACGCCGACGCCCACCGCGCTCGCCGCGTTGTCGCCGCCGCCGCCGGCCACCACGACCTGCGGCACGCCGAGCTCTTCGGCCACTTCCGCGGTCAACTTGCCGGTCGGGTCCGTGCCTTCGACGGCCTTGGGCATATTCTCGCGACCGAGATCGGTCGCCTTCAGCATCGCATCGGACCAGTCGCGCTTGCCGACATCGAGCCAGAGCGTGCCGGCGTTGTCGGACATGTCGCCCGCTTTTTCGCCGGTCAACTTGAGACGGACATAATCTTTCGGCAGCAGAACCGTCTTCACCTTGGCGAAGACGTCGGGTTCATGATGCTTCACCCATAAGAGCTTGGGAGCCGTGAAACCGGGCATGGCGATATTGCCGGTGATGGCGCGCGACCGCGGCTCGCGCTTTTCCAGCTCGGCGCATTCGGCTTCCGAGCGGCCGTCGTTCCACAAAATGGCGGGCCGGAGCGGTTTGTCCGCGGCGTCGAGCAGCGTCGCACCATGCATCTGGCCGGAAAGGCCGAT
>JAATGK010000270.1 GCA_015654715.1 Alphaproteobacteria bacterium | reverse complement strand
GGCAATTGTGATCGCACCGGGCATCAAGAACGATCAAGCTTATCCGACCCTGATGACGCTGTTGCCGCCGGGCCTCTTGGGCGTCGTGTTCGCCGCTCTGATCGCCGCGATCATCGCCTCGCTCGGCTCGAAGGTGAATTCGATCGCCACCATCTTCACGATGGACGTGTTCAAAACCTTCAACAAAAAGACCAGCGAAAAGGGCCTCGTCGTCACCGGCCGCATCACCGCCATTACCGCGCTGGTGATCGCGGTTCTGGTTGCCAAGCCGCTGATCGGCGGATTCGACCAGGCCTTCCAGTTCATCCAGGACTTCTCGGGCTTCTTCACCCCGGGCATCACCGTGATCTTCCTGCTCGGCCTGTTCTGGAAGCGGGCGACGGAGGCGGGTGCCCTCGTCGCGGCGATCGGCTCGGTGGTGATTTCGGGCGTGTGCTATCTCGGCGCCAAGATCGGCGGCCTTGCGTTGATTCAGGCGCATCCCGCCGTCGCATCGGCGCTGGTTTACGCCAGCAATGTCCCGTTCATGAACCGCATGGGCTATACCTTCCTCGCCTGCCTGGTCCTGGCGATCATCGCGTCGCTGATGCAAACGCCGAAACCGCAAAACGTGACGGTGGACGTGACCCACGTCGACTACTCGACCGCGATGTCGTTCAAGATCGCTTCGGGCGCCATCATCGCCATCCTGATCGCGCTGTACGCGACCTGGTGGTAAGCGCCGGCAGAGATGGATCAGGCGTAAGACAAAGCGGGCTCGCAAATGGATTACGGGCCCGCTTTTGGTTCCTAATCTGCCCATTCGCACTTCAGCGATGCGAGCCCCACAGATGGCCAATGGTGCGCTCGCCGTCAAATGGCGGCGGGGGTGCGGTTTATCCTCGTTTGATGTTCGATCACCGCCCGCATCGCCAGACGCGCTAGACCGGCATCGCCCGCGTCGATGGCTTCGGCGACACTCATCCAGTCCGAAACACCGTCCCGCTGCACGCAGTCCGGTTCGCCCACCATGGCATAGGTGAAACACAACATCGGCTCCGCGCTCTTGCCGAATTGGGCAAAGATACGATTGCCGGTGGCATCCAACACCCCGACGTGAAAGGCGCAGTCGAGAGACAAACGCGCTTCGCTCCTACCGCAGTCGGCGATTGCTGCTGCAGCGCACCGGATGGCACGTTTCTGTTCCGGTGTCCCCGCCGCCGTCGCCAGCGCCGCCGCCTCGGGTTCGAGCGCCAAGCGCAGATCCGTAAGTTCGCGAAATAACGGAACGGAACGGCTACGCTGCAACAGCCACTTCAGCACGTCGGGATCGAGCAGGTTCCAGTCCTCTTGCGGCAGGACCGATGTACCGCCGCGTGGCCTCGCGTCCAAGAGACCTTTCGCCGTGAGGACTTTCATCGCCTCACGCAGGCTCACCCGCGAGGCGCCGAATTGCCCACGCAGTTCCAATTCCCGAGGCAATATCTTGCCGCTCGGATAGGCCCCCGACACAATCGATCCGCCGAGCGATTGAACGATGCGGGCCGTCAAATTCGGCAACGCGCCGCTCATCGGCCAACACGAGACAACGGGCGATTGGATGGCACCGGCAACCGGGAGCCGCTGGGGACCGGTTCGCCGAAATCGGGAAATCCCGCGGCCGTCCAACCGAATTTCTGGATTCGCGGCGACCGCCACTTGGTGCAGCCCATACCGGGTCCGGAATTGGCGTGATAGATGATCCAATCCTCGGTGCCGTCAGGCGATTTGAAGAAGGCGTTGTGTCCGGGCGCATAGACGCTGTTTGCGGTCGATTGGCGAAACACTGGCGCGGGCGACTTCACCCACGATTTCGGATCGGCGAGATCGGCATCCGGAGCTGCCTTCAGCATACCGAGGGCATAATCATCAGACCAACAGGCGCTGGCGGAATAGACCAGAAAGCGCTCGCCGCTCGGCCCTTTGAGAAATTCAGGCCCTTCCAGGATCTGGCGGCCGCCCTGCTTTTCCCAGTCATAGGTCGGAGCGGCGATGTCGACCTGCTTGGCCGACGTTTCCCACGGCGATTTCATCTCAATGAGAATGAGATGACTATCCGCTCCGACATAAGCCGAATACGCGAAATAGAGTTTGCCGCCGTCCTCGAACACAGTGCCGTCGATGCCGGTGTAGTCCGTCTTCAGCATGCCGCGATCGATCCAGCCGCCGGTCAACGGATCGGTGGCGTCGTTTTCGAGCACGAAGATATGACGGTGGGCGTCGTCGTTGGCCGCCTTATCCGCCGCCGTGTAATATATGTACCACTTCCCGGCGATGCGATGCAGTTCGGGTGCCCACACCGCCGCCGAATTCGGACCCGATAACGGCGCCCGCCACACCACTTTCGTATTCGCGCGGCCGAGCTGGGTGATGTCCTTGGTCTTCCATATCTGAAGCCGGTTGCCGAGAGTGTTGGTGTAATAGTAGTAGCCGCCGTCAGCCGTGACCCAGGGATCTGGACCGGACTTCAGAAGCGGATTCACGAACGTCGCCGGTTGCGCACCTGCCGAACCGGCAAGGGCAATCATCACCAACGCCGCAAGCCAAAGACCGTGCTGCATCGCCTTCCTCAATTTCAAACCGCTTTACTTGCCCTCTACCGGGACCACGCCCTTGGGCGCGGTACTGAACGCCTTCAGCATGTCGACCTCCGCCTGGCGATATGGCTTACCGTCCGTGTACAGAATGTCGTGGAACCAAACTTGCGGCTGCATATCCACATAGGGCCGCTTCCAGGAATCCCATGGCAGATGCGTCTGCGACTTGCCGTTGACGAAACCCCAATTGACCATGCCGACATTGGCGCGCTTGGCGATCGGCAGGTCGCCGTCGAAGGTCGAGCCGTTGCCGCGCGCCATATATTCGGTGCAGATGATCGGGCGGCCATAAGCCTTGAGCGCAGCAATCCGTCCAGCAAAGGACTCCGGCCAGCCGTAATCGTGGAACGTGATGACGTCGGACTGCTCGAGCTGTGTCTTCTCCACAGTGTTAAGGCCGGCGAGCTTGTCCCAGTTCTCGTTGTGCCAGACGCCGGAGGTCAGTGGCTGCTTCGGCTTCACGCTGCGCGCCCAGGCAAACACCTTGGGCAGCAGTACTGCGACGCGCTCGACTTTATGCTTGGATTCCTCGGTCTGATAATTGCCGCCGCCTTCGTTGTCGGGCTCGTTCCATACGTCCCAGGCGAGGATGCGATTGTCGGCAGCGAAGCGGCCGACGACGCCTTTCACGTAGGTTTCGAGCCGTCCCTCCTCGGCTGGATTATCGAGCGCCTCAGTGCCCGGCGATTGCACCCAGCCGGAGTTGTGCACGCCGGGAATAGGCTGATGTTGCGGACCCAGCTCTGGGTTCGGATCCCAGCAGGAATCGAACAGCACGAAGATCGGCTTGACATGATGCTTGGCCGCGATCGTCAGGAAAGTGTCGATGCGCTTGGCGAAGCCCTTGGGGTCCTGGCGCCAGAGCTGATCGTGCAGGAACACACGCATGGTGTTCATGCCGAGGCCTTCGGCCCAACCCAATTCGAGATCGATGCGTTTGGGATCGAAGGTCGCCGCCTGCCACATCTCCAATTCGTTGATGGCGCTGGCCGGCACATAATTGCTGCCGAGAACCCATGGCTGCGCGTCATACCAGGCATTGGCCTCAGCGGGCGGCCAGCGCTCCGGATCGGCAGCGGACGCCTGAACCGCGAACAGCGCGGCAACGGCCAGAGTGGAGATAAGTCGTTTCATAAAAAAACTCCCGTACTCAGCGCGTCTTGTCGACGGCAAACCGGTAAACAATGGTGTGGTGGTACTCGTGCCCAGGCTCGAGGCGGGCGGAACCGAATTCCGGATGATTGGGGGTATCCGGGAAAAGCTGAGGCTCGATCGCAAAAGCATCGCCTTGGCGATAACTATGACCGGATTTGCCCACCACCGTGCCGTCGAGGAAATTGCCGGAATAGAACTGCACGCCCGGCATGGTCGATGAGATTTCCAGAATGCGGCCCGACGTGGGGTCTTCGACTTTTGCGACAAGACGCGGCTTGGCGACAGGCGCGCGGTCGATCACCCAGTTGTGGTCGAAACCTCTGCCGAACAGAAGCTGCTGCGAGTGCCCGTCGCGAACATCGCGCCCGATCGGTTTGCCGGCGCGGAAATCGAAGGGTGTTCCGGTGACGGAAGTGAATTCGCCGGTCGGGATCAATCCGGCATCGACCGGCGTCGTTTCGGCACCGGGGATCGTCAGCACTTGGTCCATGATGCTGCCCGAGCCCTCGCCCGACAGATTCCAATAGGCGTGATTGGTGAGATTAACGACCGTCGCCTTATCGGTTTTGGCGGTGTAGTCGACAGTAAGCTGGTTGTTCTCGTCGAGCGAGTAGACCGCCTTGACGGTCAGCTTGCCGGGATAGCCCTGATCGCCGTCCGGACTGACATAAGAGAGCGTGACGTTGGCCTTGCCGACCGCATCGACGTGCCATAGCACCTTGTCGAAACCGGCGGTGCCACCGTGAAGAGAATTGGCACCGTCGTTGACCGGTAACTGATAAGTCTTGCCGTCGAGCACAAAGCGGCCTTTGGCGATGCGATTGGCATAACGGCCCACGGTGGCGCCGAAGTATTGCGGGTTCGCCAGATAGCCGCGCATGTCGCCATAGGCGAGCGTGATGTCCGCCGCCTTGCCGTCGCGATCCGGCGTAACCACGGATTGGATCGCGGCACCGTAAGCGATGATCTTCACCGACACGCCGGCGCCATTCGTCAGCGTTACGGCTTCGACACTGCGTCCATCCGGCAGTTTGCCGAATTCGGCGCGGGTGGCCGCAAGCGCTCCGGCCGTCATCACACCGGCTGCACAAATACTGCTCAAGAGAACCTTCCTCCACATCATGCGCATCGCTATTACTTACCCTCGCCAAGCTCGACGTAGTCGACGTCGGCCGGCTGCTGTCCACCCAATATCGTGATCTTGTTGTATCCAGCCGTCAGCCGGGCGCTGACGCTCATGTCGCTCCAGCCATCCGACACGGGAACCGCCACGGGCGCCATCGCAGCCCCGTTGACGCGCAGCCCCGGCGTCGCCGGCTGCAACGTCGCCGCCGTGAAGTGGACGGTGACGGGATATACGCCCGCCTTATCAACGTAGATGTCGAAATCGAGCCGACCGGTTGCGGCCGCTATCCGCACGCGCCCGCGGGTGGACATCTTGTCGTCGTGTATGTAGGCGGCGTCGTGCCGGGCGGCATCTTCCGCTTCGTAGCGGTTGAAGCTGAGCTTAGCCGCCGCAAACAGAATGACATTCTTGCCGGAATTCATATTGTCAGCGGCGCTCGTCGCGGACGACGACGAGGTGATATGCAGCATTTGCCCATTGCGTTTCAGCATCACCGCTTGGGTCCAGCCGGCGCCCATATTGCCGGTGCGCTTCTGCACGGGCGCCCGAATCTGCCACCAGGGGCCGCGACCGAGGTCCTTGTTCCAGTACAACGCCCGCCCGCCTGCGTCGCCGGTACCGCCAGCCCGTTCCGCGCTGACGATCAGAACCCCCTTGTCACCACCAATCGGCAACCAGGTGATCGCCGGACAGGCGGCGGGCCAAGCACCACCCATCGTCTCGATCGGCCAGCCGCGATCAGCGGGCGAGCCCCAATCCAGCCCGTCGCGGCTGAATTTGATGTAGACCTGACCATTGTTGTCGGGACCGTCGATATCTTCATAAGTATAGGCATAGCGACGGTCGGGGAGAGTGACCACCGCCGCCATGCCCGGCCGTTCCACGCCACCGGAGACGGCCGAATCGTTGACTTCGGCGCTCCAGGTTGCGCCGCCGTCGGTCGAGATTTTGTGGGCCAGAAGCTGATTGTAGCCCTGCGCCTTATGCTGTTCGGTCGAATAATACGCGACCAACTGTCCATCATTCAGAACAGCAAGGTTCGGCTCCCAGACACCGTGATTGTCCTTGGCCTCGGGGCGGCCGCCGCCATCGACGATGGTGCCATGATACGTCCAGGTGCGACCTAGATCGGTCGAGAAATAGGTCTGCAGGTGTTCGTCGGCCAGATGCCCATCGCTATCGGTGCAGATCGTATTACCGGAGAGCAGCAGCGTTCCTTTCTTCAGCGAGCCGCTATCGCGCGGCAATTCAACGAGATTTGGCTGATAGCGGAACTGGCAGCGCTTGAGATCGTGAAAAGTCTGGTCGCTGACATGGCTCACCAAGCGCCAACTGTCGCCATCGTCCAAGCTCTCATAGACCGGCATACCGGACAGGTCTGGTCGCTCGAAGGTGATCAGCACGCGCCCATTGGCACTCTTACCCGCCTGATGTTCGAGACGCACGAGCGAAACATAGCCCTGACCGTCGGCAAGCTTCGTGCCTTCGGAAGTATCGAAACCCGGAACGGCGTCGGCCAAAGCCGGCGTAAAACAGAACGCGGCAGCGGCCAGATAGGACAGGTGCATTCTTCCAGACATGTATGGAACTCGCGATGTTTGATCATGCCGCGTCTGCGGCGTTTACAGGGCCGCCGCAACCGGCCTGGGGGAGATCCAGACCGGCGCGGACGGCAGGCGATGTCAGTTGAAGCGGTAGTGAAGACCCAGCGAGTAGGTCTTGTTCACCGTTCTGATATCGCGCGGGAACAAGGTCGTGCCGGAGTAGCTGTTATAGTAGGCGCCGAGCAGGTTGGTGGCGTCGAACGAGACCATCACCTGATCCGAGACGTTGTAGTTCACGCCCAAATCGACGTAGGTCGTCGGTTTGACGTAGTCGATCGGCGGAAAGGCATTGTTGCCGGGATAATACCCTTCGATGTACTTCGAACGATATGTCGCGGCCAAGCGCATCGACAGGCCATACTTTTCATACATCAGCATGACGGAGGCATTGTTCTTCGACACCTGGGTCAGATCGCCGTCGCGGGTAGCGTTGCCGTTCTGGCCCGGAATCGGCGCATGCGACTGAATCCAGGTGTAGTTCGCCTGGACACCGAGACCCGACCACGCTCCGGGGAGGAAATCGAAGAATTTCTGGGCGCTGAGTTCCATGCCCTCGATGTAGCCCTTGCCCGAGCTTTCCGAAGTCGCAATGCGGATGGTGCACTGACCGCTGATGCCGCCGGAGGTTGGAATGCCGTTGGCCGTGCAGTAATCCGTATCGTACAGCCTGGTATAGGACACAGGAAGGACGTAGCCGGATACATCGTGATAGAACCCGGCGATCGACGCCATGCCGCCGCCCGGCAGGTAGTATTCCAGCGACACGTCGTAAGCCGTCGATCGGGTCGGCGACAGCTCTGCATTGCCTTGCGAGCCAGCGCCTTCGCGGTTGACGGTGGGCGGCGTCGTGGACAGTGACGGGTTCAACGCCGCAAAGTCGGGGCGCGTCATGGTCTTGCCGAACGAAAGGTGCGCTTGCAAATCATCCGACAGATGAACGATGGCACTGATATTCGGCAAGAAGTCCTGGCTGCTCGACGGCGTCGCAAACGGAGTATACTCATTGTGCGATGCGACGATCGTGGCACCGGCCGGATAGGTCGTGCCGCCCAGAACAACAGGCGCACCACTGTCGTTGGTCACGGCCGGGATGCTTGTTATGCTGGTGCCGGTGAGGCGACGGGATGTGTTGACATACCTAAAACCGATCTGACCATCGATGGGCAGGCCGATGAACTCGGTATGATACTGCGCCTGGGCCCAAACGGCTTCGGTGTTTTCATCGTCACGGAAGCTATTGGCCGGATCAGCCGTGGGCCCACTCACGGCCTCACCATAGTACGTCCGGATATCACCGACGTGATCCATGAGGTAGTTTATCGACGGTCCGATGAAGGTAGCGTCGTTGCCGTCGCCACCGTGGAACATCTGGAAGAAATCGTTACCGAATACCGACGACGCCTTGACGTTGCCGTTGCCTGCGGGAACGCTGAACCCGACGTCACCGCCAGCCACCGCCTGGGCATTCGCCTTGCGGTCGGCGTAACGAAGCCCACCCTCGACCGAGGTAATGAAGCTGCTATCGCCAAAGTCGTACTTCGCATGTCCGGACCAGGAGACCTGCGTGCCGTGGTTGATGTTGAAGCTCTCATTCAGGCTCTGCAAATAGAACAGATCCTTGTCGGTGGCCGGAATGGACAGATGCCACACGCCGTGCCCATTGACGTTGGAGTTCAACGTCACAACCTCATTCGGGACGTTCATGTCGATGATTTCGCGCGTATCGTGGTACGCGGACGTTGTGATCGAAAACGCCGTATCGACCGACCAGGGGCCGTGATCCACTTTGGCCCCGACGGTACCGTGCAGATCGTTCTGCTTGAAGTCGTGGGCCTGGGTGCTGGTGGCAGTATACGGATGACCGCCAGCGCCGCCGACCGTCGCCGTTTGAACCATGCAGCCGGAGTCGTATTGCAGCGTGACACAGCCATCTTTCGCCAGCGTGACATCCGAGAGCGGAAGATCGTCGCTGGTGACGGAGAAGAAGTTCACGTCGCCTGAACGTTGCGTCCAACCGGAATAGATCAGGTCGGCATAGAATTCGACGCCATCCATCGGGCGGAACTGCAGCGACAGGTTGGCTTCCGGATAGGAGCGGTGACCAAGGGTGGTGACCGAACCCATGAACGGCACATAGACGGGTTGGCTCAGACCGGTGAGCGCCGTCGACTTCGCCAAATGGGGCGTATCTTCCCAGACGATGGGGTATTCAAACCAGTCGTAATTGTCGGTTACGTTTAGGAGGGCGCCGAACTCGCCCGCCGAAGTCTTCCAGCGGTCGCTGATCAGGAAGTTTCCCTTCGGATTCACTTTATCGATAACGGTTCCATAGGTCCCCGTCACCGAGCCGGCCATCTGGAAGCCGTCGAAGTCGAACGGACGGTGCGTGCGCACATCGATCAGGCCAGCGATGCCGCCTTCGATCTGATCGGCGGATGCGGTCTTGTAGACGTTGAGACCCGCCAACACTTCCGACGGCAGGTTTTGGAACGAATAGGTGCGACCGGTCGTGGTGAAGATTTCGTCGCCGTTTAATGTGGTAACGACGTTCGGCAAGCCGCGGATATTGACGCCCGTCACTTGGTCGTTGTTGCGCGTCACCTGCACACCCGGAATGCGCTGCAGCGCGTCACCGACCGTCGCGTCGGGCAACTTGCCAACATCTTCCGGCACGATGGAGTCGACGACGTTGAGATTGGCACGCTTGATCTGCTCGGCCGCATTCAAGCTCGACCGAAGGCCCGTGACGACCACGGTTTCGAGCGACGAGCTAGAATCGCCGGCAGCCTGAGCGTAGCAAGCCGGTGCGCTCAGCGCGCCGACCATTAATGCGAATATGGATACAGTCCGCTTTGCGTCCTGCGATGTTTTTGACATGGCTTTCCCCTCCTCTGTGCAACCTGTTCTTCGCAATGAGATCGTGATGACCCCTTGCGTTGTAAGGCCGCCGGAAAAGCCTGTTCCTTTGAGCAGGACCTCGAGGGCTTCTGGAACTGAGTACCGACCATTGACGGGATTCGCTCCCGGCACCTGAGCCAGCGCGTAAGGATAGAGTAACTGGACGTGCGTTTGGCGCGCCAGTTCGGATAAACTTGCACCGATGTTGGACTGCGAAATATGGACTTCATATTTCGTATCTTCCGCATCGGCCGAGACAGCGAAGGCCCAACACCAAGCTGCAACTAAGCAGCTGGCGCCCCACATCGCTGGTCGTTTTCTCCCTATCGTCACGTTCTGACTCGATGGTCGGCACCGCTGCCTTCACACCGGCCTTATGAACTTAAGACCGGTGAGACGGCAAAATCCTCCAGTCGTCTTGGCAAAACTTATCAGCAAATGTGCAGTCGTGGCAGAACTGCACGAATTTTGCGCGTTCTGTCGCTCTGCAGCCACAGACGAAAGTAGATGTGGAAGATCAGCGTGCAATAAGCAGACAAAGCGGTGGGTCTCGCCAAACCGTCTGGAGAGATAGCGCTATCATTTTTTCGCAATTGCGGGATAGCGGCCTTGCTTATCGAAAATGCGTGGTGCGGCCACGCTCGCCCTCAATGGCGACAAGCTCCGCGTGATGAGTATCACGCCATTGAACCCTGATGCCGAAATTGTTGCTGAGAGCTTCGAGGAACGCCGCGCTCTTGCCGATCTCGAAATAACCACCCACCTGCAGATCATTCAGCTTCGGATCGACAATCTCAACTTTGACGTTCGAATAGCGGTTATAGTCGGCCACCACCTGGGCCAGCGGCTCACCGGCATAGACCAGCACGCCCTGACGCCACGCCAACCGGCGGTTAATCGCGGCGTCGGTAACCTGCGACAGGCGATCGACCTTGTGCGCAAAGACGGCGTTCTGGCCCGCCGCGACAACAGCAAGATGGCGCTCGGTGGATTGCCCGGCATCGCCGCTGAGCGCGGCCAGCTCGACATTGCCGTGCACCACGATCACGTCTACCGCCCGAGCCAGCAGCCTGACGTCAAACGCCGTACCGATGTCGCGCACCAAGCCCGAGCCGGCAAACACGGCAAACGGACGCTTGTCGTCATGAGCGACCTCGAAATACGCCTCACCGCGCAACAGGTGCACATCGCGGCGCTTACTGGACAGCACCACCCGAACGGCTGAGTTGGTATTGAGTGTAAGCGTCGATCCGTCCGCCAGCGCGACACTCCTCTGCGCCCCAACGGCCGTTTGATAGGTCGTCACCACCGGCGGATCGCTGTGCAACGCCATATAGGTTGGAAAGGTGGCCAGCACGAGCACCACCGCGGCCGCCGCTGCCGCGAGATACGGCAGATGGGCGCGGCGCCAGAACGTTGGCTTCGGTTTGGGCGCGGGCGCAGCGACTGGGGCCGCAAGGGCTTTCAGCGCATCGAGATTGCCCCATAGCCGGAATAGGCGTGCCGCCGCATCGCGGTGATAGGGGCTGCGGTTCTGCCATTCCTGGAATTTCGCATAGT
>JAATGK010000287.1 GCA_015654715.1 Alphaproteobacteria bacterium | reverse complement strand
GAGGTGCTGGTGGAGCGCCGCGATTTCGACGGTCAGCTTTACGATTTGGCCGGGGTGTTTGTCCAGCGCGTGCTTGTCGTTGAACGACAGCTTGCGGCGCGACGCATCCGACCGCACGCGTTCCTTCGGCGTCGCCTTCTTGGCGGTATCATTTTTGTTACCAGCAACCACGCCGCTGGCGCGCTGGGCCACCATGTCGGCGTAGCCGCCGGCGTATTCGGTGAAGCGGCCATCACCTTCGGCATAAAGCAGCGCGGTCACGGTGCGGTCGAGGAAATCGCGGTCATGGCTGACCAGCAGAACGGTGCCGGGATATTCGTCGATCAACTCTTCCAGGAGGTCGAGAGTCTCGAGATCAAGGTCGTTGGTCGGCTCGTCCAGCACCAGCAGATTGCCCGGCTTGGCCAGCGCCTTGGCGAGCAACAGCCGCGCCCGCTCACCGCCGGAGAGGACTTCGACCGGGGTGCCGGCCTGTTCGGGCAGGAACAAGAAGTCCTGCATGTAGCTCATGACGTGGCGCCGCTGGCCGCCGACATCGACATAATCGCCACGCCCGCCAGTCAGCTCCTCTTTGAGCGTGGCTTGGCCATCGAGCAGCACACGGCTTTGATCCAGCGTGACCAATGCCAAATTGGTGCCGTGGATCACCGTGCCGCTGTCGGGCTCGAGCCGCTTGGTCAGAAGATTGAGCAGCGTCGTCTTACCCGCACCGTTGGAGCCCACCAAACCGATCCGGTCGCCTCTTAAGATACGAGTTGAAAAATCCGCCACAACCGTTTTGTCGCCGTAGCTTTTCGCGATGTTGCGCGCTTCGATCACACGGGTGCCGGCGTTGCCGGCTTCGGTGACGGAAAAGCTCACCTGCCCCAACTGGCGGCGAGCCTCGCGGTGCTCGCGGCGAAGCTCGCCCAACTCAGCCATGCGGCGGACGTTGCGCTTCCTGCGCGCCGTGACGCCATAACGGACCCAATGCTCCTCGGCGGCGATCTTGCGGTTCAGCTTCTGGCGGTCACGTTCTTCCTCTTCGAGTAACTGATCGCGCCAGGCTTCAAAGCCCGCGAACCCGCGATCGAGCCGCAGCGTCTTGCCGCGGTCGAGCCAGACGGTGGCGTGCGACAGCCGCTCGCGGAAACGGCGGTCATGGCGGATTAAGACACGCGCGCCACTCATCGCCGACAATTCGTTCTCCAGCCACTCAATAGCCGGCAGATCGAGATGATTGGTCGGCTCGTCGAGCAGCAGAATGTCGGGGTTGGGCGCCAGTACCCGCGCCAGCGCCGCCCGGCGCGCCTGCCCGCCCGATAGCGCCGTGATCGGCTCACTGCCGGAAAGACCGAGCCTGCCGAGCAGATAATGGGCGCGCGAAACGTCGTCGCCAGGCGCCAGACCGGCCGCAACATAGGAAAATGTATCAAAATGACCCGACAAATCGGGCTCTTGCGGCAGATAGCGGATGGTGGCGTCCGGCTGGGCGAATCGACGGCCGCCGTCCGGCTCCAGCATTCCAGCAGCAATTTTCAGCAACGTCGATTTGCCCGACCCGTTGCGACCGACCACGCACAGACGTTAGCCGGGCTCGACGAACAATTCGGCGCCGTCGAGCAGCGGCGTGGTGCCGATCGTCAAATGGACGTCTTGGAGGGTGAGAAGCGGTGCAGGCATGCGTTCGTTTAGCCGACGCCGCGCACCGCGTCACCAACCGTTACGTCAGTCAGCGGCCAATTTGCTGTTGCCCGTCGCTGGGCGGTTTCCCGTGGCATCTCAAATCATGCCGCCGCCGATGTTACTAACGACTACCATGTGGGCAGCGCGCCTGTTCGCCGATGGCGTCCGCACATTCGCGGATGTGTTCTTCCCCCGTCGAGCATTACCCAGCTCTGAAACCGTGGTTCCCGAGCTCCGCCTCACCCTAACGATACGATTTTTCGATGTGTTTTCAGGTGCTCGGCAGTTCTTGCCGATTGAGATGTTGATTTCGAGGATACTTTTCGAAAAACCGAGACGTTTTTGTCACGCACAAGATTTGTGCAGGAAGCGGTGTAAACAAGCTGTTTTTGGAGCACTCACCGTCGCCAGAGAGATGGGAAATTGCCGCTTGGTGAACTTTTGCCGCCCGCACTGTCACATCGCTGCAAATCAAATTGGATATGAAATATCAGCAACCTAGCGCCGGATTCTCACGCCACCGTGAGGGTAATGGCACACCCGATCTCGTTGAATTAACTAGACTGTTCCCCCGCGTAGTTCATAGGCACATAATTCTGTATTTGTTATTTTACTACTGTGTAGTAGTTATTTCATTGCTTTTACGCAAACGTCTTTACTCCAGTCAGTCCCCCCTTCGGGCAATCTTGCTCAACATCCGTCCTTGCCTGTAGCAGTGGCACTTTGCGGTGTACCGCTGCGTCATCAGGTCAAGGGATTTGCCGTTGCGAACAAGGGGGTAAAACCAGTGTTAAAGAAAAACCACACAAACTCTATCTACGGTCTGCGCACCGTGCTTTTGGCGACGGCGGCTCTGACGCTGTCCTCGGCAGCACTCGCTCAGAATGTCGAAACGGTCACCGTGACCGGCACACTCATTCAGGGCAACACGAACTTGGTGTCGCCTGTCACTGTCATCGATACGACTCAACTTGATCAGCGTGGCATCAGTTCGATCCAAAATGCGCTGCAGCAGACGCTCGCCAACAACGGTCCGGCGGTCAATAACAACTGGACCGCGAACGGCAACTTCGCACAGGGCGCTTCCGGCATTTCGCTGCGCGGCCTGACAACGAACTCGACGCTGGTGTTGTTCGACGGCCTGCGCGCTGCCTATTATCCGCTGGCGGATGATGGCATTCGCAACTTCGTCGACTTGAACACGATTCCCGACGACATCGTCGATAACATCCAGATCCTCCGCGACGGCGCCTCGTCTGCCTATGGCGCGGATGCGATCGCGGGCGTGGTCAACGTCATCACTAAGAAGGAATTTCAAGGGTTCTCCGCCCGCGCCGAAGGCGGCATTGCCGATCGCGGCGATGCGCCCGAGTGGAAGTTTAGCGTGACGGCGGGCACCGGCGATCTCGGCAAAGATCACGTCAACTTTTATGTGAGCGCGTCCTACTATCACAGCGACATCCTCTACGCGAAGTCGCGGCCCTATCCGTACAATTCCTACGACCTGACGGGAGTTTGCTATCAGGGCAATTGCGGTTCGAACAACACCCTCAACGGCATCCAGCCGGACGGTAGCTTCGCCGGAATCAGCACGTCGGGCGAATTCGCGGTGCGGCCTTATACCTACGATCCCGTGGCAAATCAGATCACCACCCCCGTGGCCGGCAGCCAGTGGCAGAACGAAGATGGTTGCGCCGGTGGCACGTCGATCACACTCACCGATTTGCAGCGCAGAAACAGCGTCGCGACAAATCCGATCACAAATCCCTCAACGGTCTGCAATTACGACTACTATAAAAACAATGGCATTATTCAACCCGCCATCACGCGGGTCGGACTCACCGGCCATACGGCGTTCGCGCTTCCAAGCGGGATCGAGGGCACTGTCGAAGTCAACTTCATGCAGGACTCGGTCTCCTATCCGTACTATTTGCCATCGGTGTTGAGAGGCAATGCGCCCGCGGGCATCGATTTCCCGCCGTACAGCTCCTCGACAAACGACCAGATAACCCACGCAAAGGGCTCTGAGGTCCTCTTCCTGCCGATCTATGTCTGTCCTGAGCGGACCAATTGCAGCGCGGCCAATGGCACGCTCAACCCAAACAACCCGTTCGCCGGTCAGGTCGATTCCAACGGCAACCCGGTCACTGCAGGCCTTATCGGACGCGACTGGTATGCCCCGCTTCCCTTCGACGAAACGCGCGACCGCACTTATCGTGTCGCGAGTACCCTCACCGGTTCGCTGCTCGATGATTGGAAGTGGAATGTCGGTGTGACCGCGATGCACGTCGATCTGCATCAGGATGACAGCGGATATGCCTACATCCAGCATTTCCTCGACACGGTCAACGACGGCACCTACAATTTTAGGGATCCGACGCAGAACAATACGCCGCTCACATCGCTCAACGGCCAGACGGTGAATCAATACGTCTACCCTCATGACATCACGAACATGACCTCCGACGAGGCCCAAGCGACGGTGTCTGTGACTGCCCCGCTGTACAAATTGCCGGGCGGTGATCTCACCGTCGTGGTCGGCGCCGACGTCCGGTACGAAGCCATCGACGACCCGAGCGCCAACTCGGACTCTGGTGGTCCGACACAGCGCTATTTTGTCTTGAACGCGTTCGGCACCAAAGGCAGCCGCGACGTTTATTCGGGATACTTCGAAATCAACGTCCCGATCATCGAGGAACTCACCCTCAACGCCTCCGGCCGTTATGACTCCTATTCGAGCGGCCAGAGCAACTTCTCGCCGAAGGTCGGTTTTCGGGCCGAGCCGCTCGACTGGTTGACCCTGAAGGGCACCTATTCGGAAGGCTTCCGTATTCCGAGCTTTGCCGAAGCCAATGCGTTGCCGACGACCGGCTACGTATCGAACAACAAGTCGTTGTTCACCGATGCCTTCCTGCAACAGTACGGCTGCACGCTCGCGACCTACACCTCCTGCCCCGCCTACGTCACCCAAGGTTCGTACGGCCTGACCACGACTGCCAACACACATCTCCAGCCCGAGAAGTCACGCAGCTGGGTGTTTGATGTGACGGTCCAGCCGACGGATGAACTCACGCTCAATGCGACCTACTACAACATCAAGAAGACCGCGGCGATCGCGCAGCTCGACTGCTCGTCGGCACTAACGACCTATTACACCGATCCCCACGCGGCGCTCCCGGCCAACTGCACGATCATCCCGGACTCGCCTGATCCGAACCATGCGACCGCACAGCCGATCGTCGGGTTCCTTTACGCACCGTTCGTCAATGCCAACTCGATCCGGACAGCGGGCTTCGACTTCAGTGTGACGTACAATAAAGATCTCACGCCCGTCGAAGATCTCGTCGGGGTAACGGCAGATCTGGGCACGATCAACCTGACCAGCTCGGCGCAAGCCACCTTCATCCAGAACCTGGACACCGAGTTCCCGGATGGACATATCGAGCGTTACGACGGCACGCTGGGCAACTTCAACCTGACGGCCGGAACGGGCACGCCGAAGTGGAAGGGCTTGTGGGTGACCACTTTCGCGACGGATCGTGTCGAATTCACCAGCACCTTGAACTGGACCTCTGGCTACAACGTCTCGGCCATGGACCAGGGCAATGCTTACCGCGATTGCGGCCTCAGCGACGGGACCGGGCCTTGCCGCACGGCGGACTATTTCACCTGGGATACCAATACGCAGGTGAAGATCTCCGACAACATCAAGGTCTACTTCACGGTCATCAACATGCTCGACAACCTGCCGCCGGTCGATACTGTCGCGACCTACGGCGTCACGAACTACAACGTGGTGACCGGCGGCGACGGCTTGCTGGGCCGTTACCTCAAGTTCGGTGTCAAGCTCGACTATTAATCGAGTCGAATCCAGGCAACTGGAAAGCGGCGGGCTTCGGCCCGCCGTTTTTTTGCGCGCGGCGGCGAGCGCCAATGCAATTGGAACCAAAGATCAGCGATCGTCCGGCTGGCCAGAAAGTGCGCGTGTGAT
>JAATGK010000158.1 GCA_015654715.1 Alphaproteobacteria bacterium | reverse complement strand
GCGACCTTTGGCGGCGAAGGCTGGAAGGGCAACTTCGGGCTGCGCGTGGTCGACACCCGCGAAAATGTCAAGCCGTTCGTCAACGACGCGACCGGCGCGGCCAGCGACTTCGGGCCGTACGGCGTCCTCAAGGATACCCACAACTACTGGGACATCCTGCCCAGCGCCAACATCAGCATCAACCTCAGCGACGACCAGTTCCTGCGCTTTGCGGCGGCGGAAACCATGTCGCGTCCCGACTACAACGCCTTGGGCGGCGCGGTGTCGCTGCAAGACCTGATCCTCATCGGCACGGGTGGCAACCCCGACCTGAAGCCGATCAAGTCGGCGAACTACAACGTCAGCTATGAATATTACTACGCGCCGCAGTCGTTGTTCGCGGTCAGCTTCTTCTACATGGATCTGTCGTCCTATGTCAGCTTCGGCACGCATAATGCCGTCTACCTGAACCAGTTCCTGACTGGTCAGGGCGCGCCGGTGTACTCGACCTACAGCGTCACCACGCCGGTCAACTCGAGCGGTCATGACGAAGGCGTCGAGATCCAGTGGGAGCAGCCTCTCTATGGCGGCTTCGGCTTCCAGTCGAACTTCACTTATGCCAGCGGCGTCGATAACGGCGGCGGGCCGCTGGTTGGCGACTCTAAGGTTACGGCCAACCTGACTGGCTATTTCGAGAATGATTGGCTGTCCACGCGTCTGACCTACAGTTACCGTTCGCAGATGTTGGTCGGTCTCGACCGCAGCGCGAATGAGTTCCAGAGTCCGAGCGGCACCTTGAACGGTGCGGTGCAGGTCACCCTCACCGACAATTTGCAGCTCACGTTCGATGCGATGAACATCACGAATCGCAAGTTCCGCTTGACGCAGGGCGATGGCATGCCCCGCGCGATCTACGACAACGGCCGTCAGTTCTACGCCGGCATCCGCGTGAAACTCTGATGTGTAAGACGTCTCGGGTGTGAGCCCTCGCACCCGGGACTTCACTTTCCCCGATATGCAAATTCTCCCCGAAATTCTTTTGGGCACGCGGAGTGGTTTCGGCCGCTCCGCTCTTTTTTTGGCGGAGCGCAATCCGGAAAAGTGTGCAGCGGTTTTCCGCCAGATTGCGCGACCAAAATCAGCCCAGCGCTTCGAACAGCGGCTTCAACCAGCGTTCGTATGGCTTCCAGCGGCCGATCGAACTTTTGAACAGCGGGCGGCGCACCTGAAATTCGCTCAATGTGCGCACGGCGCGTTTGGTTTCGTAGAACTTGAGACAGCGCTCGTCCCATTCAAGCCCGCAGAAGTCGATCAGCCGCCGCGCCTCGGTCTCGAAATTCTCGACCAGCGTCTCGTATTGCACCTCGAGCATCGCGCCTGGCGGCAGCACCGCACGCCAATGCGCCATCAGCGTCTCGTACGCCCGGTAATAGCGGCCGAGTTCGCCAAGGTCGTAGGTGTAATTGAGCCCGCTGGCAAACAGCTTCGAATAGCAGGAAAAGCAGGTATCGCGCGGATCGCGCCGCACATGGATGATCTGTGCCCGCGGCAACGCCAGATGCAGCAGACCAAATTGCCGGAAATTGGCCGGCAGTTTGTCGACGATGCGTTCCGCCTTGGGCGCCAATCCCGCCAGCCGCACCGCGTAATAG
The DNA here is from genome assembly GCA_015654715.1 of Alphaproteobacteria bacterium. GTDB lineage: Bacteria > Pseudomonadota > Alphaproteobacteria > Micropepsales > Micropepsaceae > Rhizomicrobium. The sequence goes on along the minus strand of JAATGK010000158.1, from coordinate 4,569 downwards.
CCGCCGAAGCGCTTCAAACCCTCGGCGCCGAGCGTCTTGAGGTCGGTAGGGTATTTGCTCCCGGCAAACCCTCCCAGAATCAGATCCTGCACGAAAAGCAGCTCGCCGGCGCCGAACACGTCCGGGTGGCTCGCCAGGATTTGCTCGACCAAGGTCGTTCCGGAACGCGGCATACCGACCACGAAGACCGGCAGCGTCGTCGGATGGCCCGCACCGGCAAAGGCCGCCACAGCCTCGCGCGTATAGGTTTCTTTCAACTGCCGGAAGAAGTCATAAACCTCGGCTTCGTCATACGGCAGCAGCGCGCGGGTGAGGCGGTTGGCTTTCTCCAAATGTGCGAAAGCCTCGTCCGGCCGCTTCAGTTCGTCATAAGCCTTGAACAGGGCGAAATGCAGCTCGGCTTTCTGCCGGTCGGGGAAGCGATCCTCGTTGCGTACCAGAGCTTCCAACGCGGCCAGCCGCGCATCGCCGTCGACGAACGGCGCACTCTCCGCCAGCGCCGTGTGCAAGCTCGGATTGTCGGGCGCGAGTGCCACGGCGCGGGTAAACGCCTCACGCGAATTGGCGAAAGCGCCGAGCTGCTTTTGCACCTGACCGAGGGCGTAATGCGCCGCCGCGTTGCCGGGCTCGGCTTTGATCAAACGCTTGAAGATGAGAACGGCGTCCGCTTGCCGTCCGCTCGCCGCCAGCGCATCGCCAAGGCCCATCAGCGCCCCGCCATGGTCGGGTTTCGCCGCCAGCGCCTGCTCGAATCGATAAGTGGCTTCCTCCAACCGGTTGGTGTGCAGGCACACCTGTCCGAGCCCGTAGAGCACCTCGGGATGGTTGGGGAACGCGCCCAGCGCAGCCAGGTAATGCGGCTCGGCATCGGCGAATCGCCCCTGCCGGTGCAGCATGACAGCGGTTTCGTAGCTGTTCATCCAAATCCTTTCGGGGCGCACGGTCATCGATGTTTTTACACCAGTGCTGGGCCGATTGCATGCTGCGGTGCGGATTTCCGCTTTGCAGGGTTGGCCGCCGCCGATATTGTGCCCGGCGTTTCTATGCGACCCGCCAAGATGCTCTTTCGATTGCGATTGACGGCAGTCGTTCTCGCCGCCTTGCCGCTTTTTGGCGCTTCGGCTGCCGATATCAGCCTGATCCCTCAGCCCGCCGCGCTGACGCGGGGCGAGGGCACGTTCCGGCTTGCGCCGGCAACGGCGATCATCTGTACGAAGACGAATGATGCGCCGTGCGGCTTTGCCGCTGACAGTCTGGCGGGTTGGATCGCCCGCGCGCGCGGCTTGAGGCTCGCCCGCAGCACTGCTGTCGCGGCGCCTGCCATCGTCCTGCGCCGTGCCGATGCGCCCACCGGCGAGGGCTATCGCCTCACCGTCACGCCCTCCGGCATTGAAATCGCGGCCGCCTCCGACGCCGGTCTTTATTATGGCGCCGTCACGCTGTTCCAGCTCGCGACCGAGCAAACCGGCGCCACCGGCGTGATCGATATTCCCGCCGTTACCATCGACGACGCCCCGCGCTTTGCGTGGCGCGGCCTGATGCTCGATTCCGCCCGCCACTTCCAGCCGCCAGACGCCGTCAAGGCGTTGCTCGACGCCATGGCACTGCACAAATTGAACGTGTTGCATTGGCATTTGGCCGACGATCAAGGTTGGCGGATCGAGATCAAGAAATATCCGCGTTTGACGAAGCTCGGTGCTTTTCGCCATAACCGCCGCGAGGGCCGTTACGGCGGCTTTTATACGCAGTCTCAGATACGCGACATCGTCGCTTACGCCAAGGCGCGCGCCATCACCATCGTGCCGGAAATCGAGATGCCCGGGCACGCGCTGGCGGCGATTGCAGCCTATCCCAAACTTGCTTCGGTCCGCCATGTGCCCAAGGGGCCTTCGGGCGATTGGGGCGTGTTCCCCTATCTATATAATGTGAACGACGCGACCTTCGCGTTCCTCGAAGACGTTCTCACCGAAGTGATGGCGCTGTTTCCTTCGCCTTACATCCACACCGGCGGCGACGAGGCGCCCAAGGATCAGTGGAACGCCTCGCCGGAGGTGCAGCAGCGCCTGCGCACACTCGGCGTCAAAGACACCAAGGCGCTGCAGGGCTATTTCACCGCCCGCATCGGCCGTTTCCTTGAGGCCCATGGCCGCCGCCAGATTGGCTGGGACGAAATTCTCGAAGGCCATCCGCCGCCGAGTGCCGTGGTGATGAGTTGGAGCAGCATCGCCAGCGCCAGCGAAGCGGCCGCGCTCGGTCATGACGTCGTCCTGTCGCCCGCTCCGACGTTTTATCTCGATTATTGCCAAGCCGTGCGCGACGGCGAGCCAACCTGCCGCGGTCTGCAATCGACGCTGCAGGATGTCTATGGCTTTGATCCGGCCCCGCCAGGGGCGCTGCAGAACCACCTGCTCGGCGTCCAGGCCAACATCTGGACCGAACATTTGCCGCTGCCGCCGTCCGTGTTTTATGCGGCCTTCCCACGCGCCGCCGCCATGGCCGAAACCGGCTGGTCCCAGAGCCACGATTGGAACAGCTTTGTCGCGCGCCTGCCGGCCCAGCTGCGCCGTTACGATGTTCTCGGCATGGTTCATTCCGACATCGCCTTCGTGCCTGCCATCACCGCAGAGGCCGCGGCTTCGGGGGCGCGCGTCAGCCTCGCCAATCAGGTCCAATCCGGCATCCTCCGCTACACGCTCGACGGCGCCGCGCCCACGCATGCCTCAGCCGCGTACACCGCGCCGTTCGAAACCACGCTGCCCGTCACGCTCACGGCCGCCACATTCATTGATGGCGAACAGGTTGGCCGCAGCGCGCAAAAACGGCTCGATCCGGCGTCGCTCGTCCGGCGTTCGTCGTGGGATATGGACCAGTGCACCAACGATCTGCCGCTGGCGCAAAAAAATCGCGACGTGATGATGGTCAATGTAATGCATCCGTGCTGGATTTATCGCAGCGCCGATCTCGGCACTTGGCGCGGCCTCGACATCGCCGTGGCGCGCCTGCCGTTCAATTTCCAGATCGGGCAGGACATCAAGAAAATCCCGCTCACCCCAAAGGCCGCGTCCGGCGGCCAATTGGAAATTCGCCGCGACGATTGCCGCGGTCCTCTGCTCGCCGTGCTGAACCTGCCGCGCGTCCGCGGCACGCTGCACGCAACGATCCCGCCGCAAACCGGCATTCACGATCTCTGCCTCAATTTTCTACGCCGCAAGGTCGATCCGGTCTGGTCGATCGCTTGGGTCCAGCCCTTGCGCAAGGAGTAGCCATGGTCACGGTACTGGCGCCGATGGCCGGTTGGGTTTCGCCGCTCGGCGAGGTGCCCGATCCGGTGTTTGCCGATTGCATTCTGGGCGATGGTGTTGCGATCGATCCGACCGACGGCCGCGTTGGCGCCCCTTGCGACGGCACCATCATCGCGCTCGCCGGTCACGCCTTCACGCTCCGCGAGCGCGGCGGCGCCGAAATCCTCGTCCATATCGGTCTCGATACCGTGGCGCTGAAGGGCAAAGGCTTCAAAGCCTTGGTGCGCGAAGGCCAGAGCGTCAAGGCGGGTGATGCGATCTTGGTCGCCGATCTTGATTTCCTCGCCCGCAACGCCAAAAGCCTGATCTCGCCGGTGATCGTCGCCAATGGCGAAGGCTTCCGCATCACCCGCCGCAGCGATAATCGCGAAGTCGCGGCCGGTGCCTTTCTGATGGAAATCGTACCGCTCGCCGCGGCGGTGCAAAGCACCACCGACATCGCCGCGGTCACCGGCAAAGCGATCGTTGCCGCCGAGCACGGCTTGCATGCACGCCCCTCGGCGCTGGTCGCGGGCACCGCCAAGCGCTTCACCGGCGAAGTCACGCTCACCGCGCGCGGCAAGCGTGCCAATGCCAAAAGCACCACCGCCTTAATGGCCCTCGGCGTGCATCAAGGCGATGAAGTCGTGATAACGGCGCCGTCGCGGGCCGCTGTGGAAGCCATCGCCGCGGTGCTCACGGCTGCGGGAAAAAAGGCGCCCCGCGTGCTGGCGCCAGCGGTGGCCGTCCGTGGCCTGCCGCCCAACACCGCCACCCGGATCCATGGTGTACCGGCCGCGCCGGGCCGCGCCATCGGCACCGCAGTGCGCCTTCGCGTCAGCGAGATGGCCGTCGTCGAACAGGGCCATGGCATCGCGGCGGAAACCAAAGCTTTGCGCGAGGCCGTCGCTCAGTTGCGGGCGCGGCTCGAAATCGCCGCCGCCTCCGGCGATCGCACCCACCGCGACATCCTCTCGGCCCATATCGCGCTGCTCGACGATCCCGGCCTCGCCAGTGCCGCCGAGCAGCAGATCGCCGAAGGCAAGAGCGCCGCCTTTGCCTTCAAGCGGGCCATGCGCGCTTCGGCGGAAGCCTTGCGCAGCATGGACGATAGCCGTATGCGCGAGCGGGCTGGCGACCTCATCGATATCGAGCGCCAAGTGCTTGGCATTCTCGTCGGCGATGCGGCCGAACCGGTACGCCCGCTGCCGCCGTCGGCGATCCTGATTGCCGAAGAAATCCTGCCCTCCGATTTGAAGCCCGGCGTCGTGGGTTTTGTGTCCGCCGG
>JAATGK010000379.1 GCA_015654715.1 Alphaproteobacteria bacterium | reverse complement strand
TTTGTCACCCCTGTGTTAAAAATATTGCCGCGGGGACGCGCGCAGTGGTTGTCACAATCACGGCTGAAAAACGGCGAAGCTTCATCCACAGGCCCGCCAGCGCGGTTTGTCAGTGTCACCGCCAAAGCTTCGCTTGCGTCGCCGGGAGTGCAGCCCTAAAAGCCCCGCCTCGCTTTCGCCTGGAGGGAAAAATGGCCAGCATCAAGGAACATCTGCATCAGGGCTACGCCCAGACGATGCAAATCAAAGGCGCGCTGCTGGCCGACGAGAAAAGCCAATACCAGCACATTAAGATCTTCGACACCGTCGCCAACGGCCGCGTGATGACGCTCGACGGTGTCGTCCAGATCACTACGCGTGACGAATCCGCCTACGCAGAAATGCTGACCCACTTGCCGATTCTCGAACACGGCAAGGTCAGCCGCGTGATGATCGTCGGCGGCGGCGACCTCTCCATCGCCGAGGAGGCCCTCAAGCACAAAGCGGTCAAGGAGGTCGTTCTCGTCGATATCGACGGGCGGGTGATCGAGCTGTGCCAGAAGCACTTCGGCGAGATCAATGCCAAGGCGTTCCGCGACCGCCGCATGAAGGTGGTTGTCGCCGACGCCTTCGAGTACCTCGCCCGGCCCGAATGCAGAGGGCGTTTCGACCTCATCATCGGCGATCGCCCGGACCCGATCGGCCCCGGCAAGGCGCTGTTCGGCGACACCTTCTACGACCGCATTAAGCGCGCGTTGAAGCCCGGTGGCTTTGCTACCTTCCAGACCGGCGTACCGTTCTACCAGCCTGAAGAGATCACCGAAGCGCTGGGCGAGTTGAAAGCCCACTTCCCGCGCTCGGGCCTTTATCTGACGGTGGTTCCTACCTACATCGGCGGCTTCATGGCGCTGTCGTGGGCCGGCAAAGGCGCCCGCCTCGGCACGCCCGCCGGCATCAAGAAGGCGGCCCGGGCCTTTAAGCGGCTCAAGCTGAAGACGGACTATTACAATCCGGCCATTCACGCAGCGGCCTTCGCACTGCCGGAGTGGATCTCAAGATTGGCGCCTTGACGGCCTCGTCACAGCAGTTGGGCGCTAAGATAGCCGGCAGCCAGCAGTAGAACGACGGCGACAATCCCTGCAGCGATCGTCACGACACGATCCCAGCGTATGGCTTTCGGCGATTCGCTGGCTTCGACGAGCTGGTAACCGACGCGCGTCACGGTCTCGAGCCGGAAACCCCCATGTGCCTCGGAAAGGCGGCGCAGCCGCGCGATGCAGCGGTGGATGGCGTCGTCGCTGATCGCAAAGCCGCCCCAGCAGCGCGCCATCAGTTCGTCGCGCGACACCACTTGGCCACGGCGCCCGGCGAGGGCCACCAAAACCTGCATGATCCGGGGTTGCAGCACTTCCACCGCGGCACCGGCGGTGACTTGGCGCTTGCACGGGCTGACGTCGAGGCACCCCAAGCGAAAATCCGGCTCCTTGGCCAGAATGATTTGGTCCGTCATGGCACGCATCAAAGCTCCAGTGCGGGATCTGCCCGCTCCTTTTGCCTTCGACTCGACGCGTCCTCCCGGGACCAGTGCGTTATACCTTCCGCACTGCACAATTGTGTAACCGACCCGATTTAAGCTTGTAGCCCGCGATTTTGGCGTTAACGTGGCCAAATAGGCAGCAATTTATGTTGCGCCGCAAAAAGATCGGTTTCCGGACAGGTCCGATCGGCGATTGATCGGGCCCAAGTCCTTTCAGATCAGGTTCTGACAGCGCTGTCTTATGGGCGAGCGGTTCGCGTTGGACCGCCTAACCGCCAACGGTCCCTTGGGACCAAAGGCCCTGTAAGGAGAACAACACCATGTTGAAGATTGTGGGCATCACTCTGGCCGCAGCAGCCCTCTTGGCCACAACCGCCCAAGCCGCCCCCCTCACCAACACGATCCGCAAGGACGTCCGGGTGGCTTATTCCGATCTCGACCTGTCCACCGAAGGCGGCGCGCGTGAGCTTCTCGGCCGTATCGAACTGGCCTCCGCGCAAGCTTGCGGCGGATCGCCCGTCTTCTATTCCAGCTACACCGTCGCCCAGAACCTGGCGACCAGAGAATTCAACACCTGCCGCGCCAACGCTATCTCCACAGCGGTGAAGTCGCTGCCGTTCCCGCTGGTCCAGAAGCTGTACACCAGCGCCGACAGCCCGCTGCGCTTCGCCGGGAAATAATTTCTTCTTCGCCCACACTGCATAAACTTGCGGGCGGATCCCCAGTATCAAACTTTGGGATCCGCCCGTTTTCATATGCGTAATGCGGCGCGCTTATTCGACGTGCGCCGAGATTTCGATGCCGATGACACGCGGATCGCTGACGAAACCAGTGTTGTCGTCGAAGTCGATGGCACCTTGCAGGTTCGGTTTGTTGGTGATGTTGCGTGCGTACGCCGCCACCTGGAACCGCTTGTCGGGGAAGACGTAACCGAGCTTGAGACCACCTTCGTAATTGCCGTTGGTGTGGAACTCCTTCGACTTGTAAAGGAAGAAGTTGGTGTAACCCTGCAGCCACCAGTCGGTATAGGCGAAGATTTCGCCGCCATTGGCCAGCGGCCAGCCGTAACGGGCCGTCAGCGACAACTGATAATCAGGCGCCTGCGGGAACGGATTGCCGTTGAGCAAGGCATTGCCGCCGACCACCGGATTGGTGACGGTGCACTGGGCGCAGATCGCGGTCGTCAAATTGGCATCGCGGATTTCGGTGTGGGTCCAAGACGCGCCGGCGGTGAACAGCAGATTGTCGGTCGCCGCCCATTCGGCATCGGTCTCGAGGCCGTAGGCCAGACCCGCACGCGCATTCTTCAGGATCACGTTGTTGCCGCCGCCGCCGATTGCGGAAAGCTGCATGTGGCTGACGTAATACGTGAAGCCGTCGAAGTTGAGGCGCAGGCTCTTGTCGAACAGCTCGGTCTTGAGGCCCGCTTCATAAGAGGTAATGGTTTCCGACCGCGCCGTCGAATAGAAGTCACTGTCAGGCTGGGTAGGAACGGCGTTGGCGATATTGCGGCCCTGGATCGAAGGCGCCCGGAAGCCGGTCGCGATGCGGGCATAGGCCTTTACGGTGTCGGTGAAGGTATAATCGGCGCTGACGTCCCAGCTCAAATTGGAACCGCCAAGACGCACCGGCGTCGCGATCGGCGACTGCAGACTGGGGCCGTTCGCCGTCATGCCTTTGGTATCGGCCGTCCAGCGCAGGCCTGCCGTCACCTTGAAGGCGTCGGTGAACTGATAGCTCGTCTGACCGAACAACGCATAGGAGACGTTGGTCTGGCGCACCACCGCGGCCGGTGGCGCCCCACTAAAGTCGGTGTAGGTGACGTCGTCATAATCGGTATCGAAATAGAAGCCGCCAACCTGCCAGAACCACGGGCTGCCGCCCGCCGACGCAAGGTGAATTTCCTGGGTGTACTGGTGCAGGTAGCCGAGGCCGTCCTGCGTATCCACCGGGAAGAAGATGGTGCCGGGGCCGGTCACCATATTGCCGCCGTCGATGTCGCCGCGGCTATAGCCGCGCGTGTATTCGTAGCCGGAGATCGATGTCAGCACCGCCGGACCAAAATCGTAGGTGATTTCGGCGCTGGTGCCGATGCCGTTATACTTCTGCGGGTTGTTGCCGCCGCCGTCGTAAGAGACCTGGTCGTGGTGGTAGTTCGAATTGATGCGGTTGTCGCCCGGACCGACGATGTTGGCGCGGAAGACCGCGGCCGTACCGTCGAGCGAACGGAAATGACCGTTGAGCAGGATGCTCAGCTTGTCGACCGGTTGCCACAACAATTGTAGACGGGCGGCCTTTTCGTCATAGCCGCCAAGGGCGTCGTTCTGGCCGGTGTAGGTGTTGTCGATGTAGTTGTCGCGGTGCTGCCACAAGCCGGAAATGCGTGCCGACAGCGTGTCGGTGAGGCCGCCACCTGCCGCTGCTTCGATACTGGCGGTATCGTAATTGCCGTAATTGGCGGTGAACTGAGATTCGAATTCCTGGCTCGGCTTGGCGGACGTGAACTTGATGATGCCGGCAGTGGTGTTGCGGCCGAACAGCGTGCCTTGCGGTCCGCGGTCCACTTCCACCGAGGCGATGTCGTAGATCGGCGAGCTCTTGAGGATCACGTTCTCAAGCACGATATCGTCCGCGATGATCGAGACCGGCTGAGAGGCGGCGAGATCGAAATCGGTATTGCCGAGGCCGCGGATGTAGAAGCGCGGCGCGACGCGACCGTTGGAGGATTCGGCGTAGACGTTCGGCAGGTTGTTGGCGATCGCCCGGATGTCCTGGCCGGACGCGAAGATCGCATCGACATGCGTGGTGTCGAGCGTCGCCACCGACATCGGAACATCCTGCAAGTTTTCCGCGTGCCGCTGCGCGGTCACGGTGACTTCCTCGATCTGCTGGGCAAACGCCGCGCCCGCGAACGCCGCCGACAGAAGAAGATAGGATGCGTACTTGCCGATCCGGGTGTTTCTACCCATTGTTACCCCTCTTACGCCGATCATGTCGGCCAAACGGTTGCAGGCCTGCCTGTCGTTCCCCGACGCAGCTATTGTTATGACCGGGAATGTGTGGACCCTTCACAGAAGTGTCAATTGACGGAGCCCGCGCACCCCGGCGCTTTTCGCGCTTGCTGTGGCCGCATCACTACGATTCTGGGAACAACTTTGTTGATTGTCACAATCGAACTGACACAAAACGCAGCGATGTGATGACGCTTTAGGCAAACTGATGTCGGATACCATCCCCGGGCCGGAAATCCGCGAAACGCGTCTCTACGCCATGTTACGCCGACTCGACATCGCTTGGCACACGATCGAACACGCGCCGGTGTTCACGGTGGAGGCGTCCTCCGACGTTTATGCGCGGCTTCCCGGCGGACATACCAAGAACCTCTTTCTGAAGGACAAGAAGGGCGGGCTGTGGCTGGCGGTGGTGCAGGCGCATTTGCGCGTCGACCTGCCGGCGCTGGCCAAACAGCTCGGAAGCCCGCGGTTCTCGTTCGGTTCGGCGGAACTGCTCGAATCGACGCTCGGCATTACGCCGGGATCGGTGACGCCGTTCGCACTGATGAACGATACCGCCCATGTCGTGACGCCGGTGCTGGACGCGGCGATGCTCGCAGCCGATTCGGTAAACTTCCACCCGCTGCGTAACGACCGGACCACGGCCATTGCGCCCGGCGACCTCGTCCGCTTCGTCAAGGCCTGCGGCCACACGCCGGTAATCGCGCCGATTCCGGAAAAGGCGGGCTGATTCTCGGCCGGGCCACCCCGTCGCGCCCCCTTTTCTTTCTGGCCTCCAAAGCCCATGTTTGGGATGCAAGTCAGGGTTCAGCACCATGGTCTTATTCGGTTCCGGCGGCACTTCGAAACAGGACGGCAAGGCGGCCTCCAGCCCCTATATCAAGGACTCGTCACTCGCCACATTCGCCGCCGACGTGCTGGAAGCCAGCCGCGAGGTGCCGGTCATTGTCGATTTATGGTCACCCCGGTCCAGCCCCTGCAAGCAGCTCAGCGCGGCCCTCGAAAAGGCGGTGACGGCCGCCAACGGCGCGGTACGGCTGGTCAAAGTCAACGTCGACGAGAATCCGGAAATCGCGCGCCAGCTTCGCCTCCAGTCGATCCCGACGGTCTATGCCTTCAAGGATGGCCAGCCGGTTGACGGCTTCATGGGCGCCCTTCCCGACAGTCAGGTGGCGGAGTTCGTGGCAGCGCTGGCAGGCGGCCAAGGCGGCGCCCACGACCATGCGGCGGAAATTCTCGAGGCGGCCGATCAGGCGTTTGCGGCTGGCGATGTCGGCCAGGCGGCGCAGGCCTATGCCCATGTGCTGCAGGACGAGCCCGGCCATCCCAAGGCGGTGGCAGGGCTGGCGCGTTGCTATTTGAAAAGCGGCGATCTGGAGCGGACTAAGCAAACCCTTGCCCTCGTTCGCCCGGAGGATGCCAAGGACGAAGCCGTGCGCGGCGTGGCGGCGGAACTTTCCTTGCGCGAGACGGCCGCGGCCGCCAAAGGCAAGAATGCCGAACTGGAAGCGCGACTGGCCGCCAATCCCAACGACCATCAGGCGCGCTATGATCTGGCGCTGGCGCTCGACGGGGCGGGCGACCGCGACGGCGCGATCGAACAGCTTCTGGACATCGTCCGTCGCGACCGCAAATGGAACGAAGAGGCCGCCCGCAAGCAGCTCGTGACCCTGTTCGAAGCGATGGGCCCGACCGACGAACGCACCATCGCGACCCGCCGCAAACTATCGTCCATCCTGTTCGCGTGATGCCATGGCCTGGATCTACAACACTCTCGAAGACTTGCCGGCGACCCTGAACCTGTTTCCGCTTTCGGGCATTCTGCTGCTGCCGCGCGGGACGCTGCCGCTCAACGTGTTCGAGCCGCGCTATCTGGCGCTGGTTGATGCGGCGCTGGCGGGCGACCGGCTGATCGCCATGATCCAGCCGACCCAGAACGAGGAACAGGTGCTGAAACCGGCGCTGTCCGCGATCGGTTGCGCCGGACGCCTCACCGGGTTCCGCGAAAGCGAGGACGGGCGGTATCTCATCACGCTGTCGGGCATTTGCCGTTTCCGCCTCGCCGAAGAGTTGAAGACCGATACGCCTTACCGGCGGATCGTCGCCGACTTCGCGCCCTTTCTCGATGACCTCGCGGCGCCTGACGAAACCACCTTTCCGCGCGACCGGCTGCTGGTGGCACTGAAGGATTATCTCTCGCGCCGCGATCTCAAAGCCGATTGGAAAAGCGTGATGAGCGCGCCGCCGGAAACGCTGGTCAATGCGCTCGCCATGCTGTGCCCGTTCGAGCCGGCGGAAAAACAGGCTCTGCTCGAAGCGCCGAGCTGGGACGAACGCGTCGATACGTTGATCGCACTCTTGGAAATGGCCAATGCCGGACCGCAAGGCCCAGTTTCTCTAAACTGATCGCTGAATTGAACATCATGGAAGCCGATCCCAAACTGCTCGAAATTCTGGTCTGCCCGGTGAGCAAGACAACGCTCACGTACGATCGCGAACGCCAAGAACTGATCAGCAAGGCGGCGGGGCTGGCCTATCCCATCCGCGGCGGCATTCCGATCATGCGGCCCGACGAAGCGCGGCAATTGACGGACGAGGAGCGCGAACGCCGATGAGACCGTGGCCGAACGAAATCCGCCTCAGCCCCGACAAGCGCACGTTGAAGCTGAGCTTCGGTAGCGGCGAGACCTTCGCGCTGCCGGCGGAATATCTGCGTGTCGAATCGCCCAGCGCCGAAGTACAAGGCCACACCGCCGCCGAAAAGAAGACCGTCACCGGCAAACAAGACGTGACGATCCTGGAAATCGAACCGGTGGGCAATTACGCCGTGCGGCTGGTGTTCGACGACGGCCACGACAGCGGCCTTTACGCCTGGGACTACCTTTTCGAACTCGGCCGCGAGTTGGACAGCCGCTGGCTCGCCTATCTCATCGCGCAGGGACGCGACGAATAGGCTGCTCAAACGCAAACGCCCCTTGGGGCCGGCCGCAGGCGTCGCTTATCGGCTCGCGTCAGGCCGGAAACGAAGTCCGGTCATTTCCTCGCTCACCTGCCACAACCGGGATGCTTCATCCTTGTTCACCGCATAATCGCGCACCGAATTTGGCAGCGGACTGTCCTGATGGACGAGCGGAGATATGTCGCAATCAGCGCAATAAACGCCGCCTTTGCCATCCAGCTGAGAACTGATCGCCGCCCAGACCTGGGTGGCGGCGCCTTGCGGAATGTTCTTGACGTAGACCTTGCTGAACCGCAGCAGCGGCATCGCCAGAAGTTCGCGGAACGTCATATAGCGCTTGAGGTTGGTCGACGGGATACGGCCGGGATGAACGGCAAACGCCCGAATTCCGAAGGGCTCTCCCAAGCGATCGAGTTCCACAGCAAACAGGGTATTGGCGGTTTTCGACTGTCCGTAGGCCTGCCATTTGTTGTAGGGCCTGCGGTCGAAGTGAATATCGTCGAAAACCATGCGGCTGAACTTGTGGCCGTAGGAGGACAAACAAATCACCCGCGAATGCTTGGCGGCCCTCAGCGCGGGCCACAAACGGGCGGTGAGCTGGAAATGTCCCAGGTGGTTGGTGGCAAATTGCATTTCGTAGCCACGCCCATCTCGCATCAATTCGGGCGTCGCCATGATCCCGGCATTGTTGATGAGAATGTCGAGCGCCTTACCGGTCTTCAGGTAGCTTTCCGAAAAAGCGTCGATGGACTGCGGATCGGAAAGATCGAGCCGGCCAACGGTGATCTCGCCCTTCAGGCTTTTCAGGACGCGGCTGGCCTTTTCCACATCGCGCGCGCCGATATGAACTCGAGCGCCGGCCCGGCTCAGCACTTTCGCCGACTCCAGCCCAATGCCGGAATGGCCGCCGGTGATGAGAACCGAGATTCCGTCGAGCCGTGCTTTGCCGACGATTTCGCGCGCCGTAGTTCTTTCGTTGAACCCGGACGGAATTGGGGCTTGTTCGGT
>JAATGK010000476.1 GCA_015654715.1 Alphaproteobacteria bacterium | reverse complement strand
ATCGGCGCGGCGCTCGACAGTTTTGCGCGGCGGCCGCTGTGGGACGTGGGGCTCGATTTCGACCACGGCACCGGCCACGGCGTCGGCAGTTATCTGTCGGTGCATGAAGGGCCGCAGAACATCAGTAAGCGCCCGATCCCACAGGCGCTGAAACCCGGCATGGTCGTCTCCAACGAGCCGGGCTATTACAAAGCCGGCGAATACGGCATCCGCATCGAGAATTTGGTCGTGGTGCAGCAATGCGCCGAGCCGGGCGATCGCGGAATGCTGGAATTCGAAACCATCACGCTGGCGCCGATCGATCTCGACTTGATCGAACCGCGGCTCCTGACCGAAACGGAGATCAACTGGCTCAACGCCTATCACAAGCGGGTGCGCACGAGCCTGGAACCGTTGGTCGACAACGAAACCCGGACCTGGCTCGATCAAGCGACGCGGACGATCTGATGCAGCGCGATCCGCAAACCCCGCGCGGCACGGTTTCGACGCTGTGGCTGGCGAGCGATGTGCTCAAGGGCAACTTCATCGGCGAGCCGACCGAGCGACGGATCGATGTTTATGTTCCGGCGGGGCACGATGGGCGCGGCTTGCCGCTGCTGGTCGATCTCGTCGGCTTCACCGGCGGCGGGCCGGCGCATACCAACTGGAAAAACTTCGGCGAGAATCTGCCGGAGCGGCTGGATCGTTTGATCGCCAGCGGTGCGATGGCGCCCGTCGTCCTCGCCCTGCCCGATTGCTGCACCAAGCTCGGCGGCAACCAGTACATCAATTCCGCCGCCATGGGCCGCTGGGACGATTTTCTGCTTCAGGAAGCGGTGCCGCTGGTGGAACGCACGTTTGGTTGCGGCGGCGAGGGGCATCGCGGACTGTTCGGCAAAAGCTCCGGCGGTTACGGCGCCATGGTGCAGGCGCTGTTGCATCCTGATTTCTGGGCGGCGGCGGCCGATCACTCCGGCGACAAGGGTTTCGAGCTGCTGTTTGCGGGTGATTTTCCCAAAGTGCTGCGCGCCATCGCGCAAACCGGCAATTCGGTGCAGAAATGGCTGCAGCGCTTCTTCACCACCACCGAAACCAAAGTGCGCGGCGACGACATTCATGTCTTGATGATCCTGGCCATGTGCGCGACGTATGATCCCGATTTGAGCGCCTATATGGGCATTCGCTTGCCGGTGACGACGGACACTTGCGAGATCATCCCGGAACGCTGGGCCAATTTCGTCAAATGGGACCCGCTGACGCTGGTGGAAGCCCGCGGGCTGGGGCTGAAAAAGCTGAAAGCCCTTTACATCGATTGCGGCGATGAGGATCAGTACAATCTCGTCTACGGCGCGCGGCGGATGCACCAGCGTCTGGACGCGCTTGGCGTGACGCATGTGTACGAGGAATTTCCCGACAATCATTCCTCAGTCGATTACCGAATGGACCGCAGCCTGCCGCTCCTGGCAAACGCTTTACGATGAGGGACTGACCATGATCGTCGAAATGCGCACCTACACCATCAAGCGCGGCCATCGGCCCGCGATTTTGGAAGCCATCAAAGGCCCTACCTTCGCCGAGTTGAAACGCATCGGCGTCAAATGCGCCGGGCCATGGGTTTCCACCGAAGACGAGCAGAAAATCTTCTGGATGCGCGGTTTTCCGGATGCGGACGCACGCCAAAAGATGACCCACGAATTCTACGGCGGCGTGGCGTGGTCGGGCACGCTCAGCGCCATCTTCATGCCGGTGTTGGAAAAACACGACGTCGTGCCGGTGGAAATGGACGAAAGCGCGGTCGACTGGGTCGACTAGCGGTCGGAGTGTGACAGCAAGGCATCTACAATCGCAGATTACCAACCCTTATCGTAAGGCCCACGCACAGGTCTGGGGTAGCTCGTGGGTAAACGTGTTCTTGTGTTCGACGTCGAAACAACCGGTCTTTCGGTACATGACCGCGTCGTCTCGATTGCCGGGTTGTGGTGCGACGGCCTAGAACCGACTGGGGAACACTTTTATCTCGTGTTCAACCCACAAAGATGCAGCCATCCAATGGCAACGGCAGCGCACGGCCTCCAAGATTGGTGGTTGAGGTTTCAGCCACACTTCGAAACGTACGCGCCGTCTCTATATGAGCATTTCCAAGCGGCAAACACGCTGGTCGGCCACAATGTCGGGTTCGACATTCGGATGATCAATCATGAGTTCGAAAAGGCCGATCTGGCACCAATCGAACGACCGACCTATTGCACGATGCAGGCTTAT
>JAATGK010000176.1 GCA_015654715.1 Alphaproteobacteria bacterium | reverse complement strand
GGCGCTGCCGGGCTTGCCTTGCAGGCCTTCCAACATCGCCGTCGCATTTTCGGCAACAAGGCCGGGTTCCTCGCTAAAGCCTTCATAACTGCGGCCCCAGCGGTCGTCGCGCACCACCGCGATGGTCGGAGCAAAGGTCCAGTCCTGGCCGGTGACGCGGATTTCCGCCGCAGTGGTCTCACCGATGCGGCGCACCAAACCGGTATCGCGCATGGCGCCAAGCGCAATGTTGTGCGGGAAAATGGTGGCCCCGATGATGTGGCCATGACCGTGCACCGCATCGATGCCCCACATTGGCGGGATGTGCAGGCGATCACGCATCGCGGCGTCGTAATATTCGTCGGCGGCGCGCAGCCAATCGGGCGCCGGCGCGCGTAGATTGTTGTACGGACCGGAGCTGCCGCCGTTGAGCACCGAGCCGAGGTGATAGCGCGTAACGTCATCAAGCGTAATCGTCTTGATGTCGGGCTGCAGCATCTGGCCGATCTTCTCTTCCACCGTCATCTGCGCGAGCAGGTGCGCAACTTCGGCTTCGACGGCAGCATCCTTCGGCGGCGGTGCGTTGTAGGGCCAAAGGCCGGGGTGAACCTCGGTCGAGGTTGCCAGCGAGATACTGCCGGCCGCTGGCGCCGAGACGGGCGCGGGCGCAAGCTCGGCTGGCGGCACAGCCTTGTCCTTTGGCTCGGCATTCGTTGGCGAATCGGACAGGCCGACCCACGAAGCGGCGCTCCTCAAGCCGATGTCTGTCGAACAGGCCGCCAGCATCACCGCACTCGCGAACAGCACTATAGGACGGAGTTTGCGTGCAATGTTCTTATTGTATGCGCGCATGCGCAGGGCTCCCCTGGAATCTCGGCTGGCGGACCATAATGCAAAACGCCGATCGGTAAAAATCGGCGCTTTAAACAATTACAGTCGGTACCGTTACAGCACGCGCACGGCGAACCGCACATCGATCGTGGCGGTGGCGCCCGGCGCCAGCACCTTCGCGCCTGAAACGTCAGGCAATTCGGAACGGTTGAGGGTGTTGGGCATCGCCGTCGTCGGCTCGACACAGAAGAAGTCCGTCCCGTCGGGAATGAACACATGCAGGAAAGGCGAATTCGCCGATGCCTTCAGCGTGATCTCGAGACCCAGTTCGGGCTGGGTAATCACCGCCGGACCTTGCCAGTCGGTAAAGGTGTTGTCGATGAACGGCGCCTTGGAGATGACCTGACCGGCGTTGAGATCAATCATCTTACCGGCGGCAACATGCTCCGTCGGCAGCAGCGTCTCGTCGGCGAGCCACATGCCCTTCACCGCGGCCTTGAGCGTCGATCGCGGGTGACGCGGGAAGTACGGGTGCAAGCCGAGGCTGTAAGGCATCGGCTTGTCGTCACGGCTGCGGACCGACAGCGTCAAGTGCAAGCCGTCGTCGGTCAGCGTGAACACCTGCTCGGCCGAATAGGCCCAGGCCCAGGCATCGGGGGCATGATCGAATGCGAGACTGACGCGATCGCGCGACACGGTCTCCACCCGCCACGCCGTCTGCCAGCCGTGGCCATGCAGCGAATGCGGATGGTCGCCGAAATTCAGCGGCAAACGATAGTCCTTGCCGCCGAAGCTAAAGCTGCCGTTCGCGATGCGATTGGCATAGGG
This sequence comes from Alphaproteobacteria bacterium, assembly GCA_015654715.1. Taxonomy (GTDB): domain Bacteria; phylum Pseudomonadota; class Alphaproteobacteria; order Micropepsales; family Micropepsaceae; genus Rhizomicrobium. The sequence continues at coordinate 3,765 of JAATGK010000176.1, read as the reverse complement.
CACGAGCGGGAACGCACACATCTCGAGCACGTTGGTCTCGCCCCGCGGCACATGCCGCAGGACAGGTTTACCCCCGTGCTCAAAACGCGCGATGGCTCCGCCGATTTCTGGGGCGACGTCGAGTTCGAATTTGCCCCGTCCGAGTGTGATCATTTCTGATTATGCCTTCTTGCGATGCCAGACGTTTTCCATGTCTTCGAGGCTGCGGCCCTTGGTTTCGGGGATGTACTTCCAGACGAAGACCGCGGCAAGGACGGCGCAGCCGCCGTACAGCCAGTAGGCAAAGCCGTGGTTGAAGGCGGCATTCAAGGCACTCGAGCCGTCCAACATCGGGAAGGTCTGCGACACCACGAAGTTGGCGATCCATTGCGACGCCACGGCGATCGACATCGCCTGCCCCTTGATCGAGTTGGGATAAATCTCGGCCAAGAGCACCCACGTGATCGGGCCCCACGAGAACGAGAAGCCAACGATATAGACGACCACGGCCGCAATCGCGATATAGGACGAACCGCCCGCCGCACCGGCGACGCCTGTGGCGTTGACCAGATGCAAGTGGAACAGGAAGCCCAACGTAACCATAGCGAATGCCATGACGACGGCGCCCCAGAACAGCAGCGGCTTGCGGCCAAATTTTTCAACCGTGAAAGTCGCCACCAAGGTGAACAGCGTCATCGACACGCCGACAAACCAAGCCGATTCCAAGAAGGCATCGTTCGGCGTAGCGCCCATGTTCTCGAACATGTGCGGGGCAAAGTAGAGCACCGCGTTGATGCCGACGAGCTGCTGGAAAACCGACAGCACAATGCCGACTAGCACTACCGTCGGGCCATAGCTAAGCAGCGGCCGGGTGTGTTCAACCAGCGTTGCTTTGATTTCGCCGAGCGTCTTCTCGGCCCCTTCGGCACCGAACAATCGCTTCAACAGCGCCAATGCTTCGTTATTGCGATCCTTCAAGACCAGGAAGCGCGGCGTTTCGGGCACAATCAGCATGAAGAAGATCAGCAGCGTGGCCGGAATGGCGGCCGAGGCCAGCATGAAGCGCCAGCCGTCGTTCATCAAAAAGTCGTGACTGCGACCCGACTGAATCCAGAAGTTGACGAAATAGACGAGATTGATGCCGACCACGATGGCGATCTGCTCGAAGGTGAGCAGCATGCCGCGGATGTTCGTGGGCGCCATCTCGGAGATGTACATTGGCGCCAGCATCGAGGCCATGCCGATGGCCGTGCCGCCCAGCAAACGGTACATGATGAAGATCGGCAGCGCCTTTTCGTGCGTAAAGCCGAACAAGCTCCAGAAAAACTCCGGAAAGCCCGCGCCAACGCTCGACAAGAAAAACAGGACGCCGGCGATGAGAAGGCCCCATTTGCGGCCGATACGGGTGGAGATCGGACCTGCCAGTAGGGCGCCGATCACGCAGCCGAGCAGCGCGCAGGCGACCGCGAATCCGTGCAAGGAATTGGCCCAGCCTTCGGTGAGGTGCCACGGTTTGACGAAATTCTCTTTGATCGCATCGGTGGCGCCAGAAATCACCGCCGTATCGTACCCGAACAGCAAACCGCCCAGCGTAGCGGCAACCGTCAAACCTGCGATTAGCCCATAATTGACCTTGGACATTGTACCTCCCATGCGACCTGCGCGCGTTGTCTCAATGCAGACTCTTGTCGGTCTGCCGTGTCCGGGACCTTACCGTATCCCTCGGCGGCGGCACATTGATAGCGTTACCCGTAAGTGGGCGGCAAATAGTCCAGGTAGCCGGCACTATGGGAGCGCGGTCAGAAGGGCGTCAATGACCACGGGCCACGGTTTGCGACACCTTCCCGTGATACTTGACCACAAGCGGAGGATTACCACTGCAACCTTTAGGTTAGTTACTCTGCGGCGGGCTTCGGCGCCCCCTTCGGTGAGGCCACGGAACCGCGCTTGATCAACGAATAGGTGACGAGGTGATCCACCGATTTGGCTTCGCCGCCGCTCCGCTTGTGGTTGCGGATCGCCTGGACGACGAGGTCAAGCGCGACTTCGGCCATAGCGGTGATCGGTTGACGAATGGTCGTCAGTTCGGGCCAGATATTGGTGGCGATCGAGGTATCGTCGAAGCCGACCACCGACAAATCGCCCGGAACGTCGAGCCCCTTGCGATGGGCAACCGACACCGCGGCGGCCGCCATATCGTCATTGCTGGCGAAGATTGCGGTCGGTACCTGCTTCAAGGTGAGCAGGGTTTCCGCCGCGTCGAGGCCCGAGCGGTAGCTGAAATAGCCCTGTACCATCATCGCCGGATCGAGTTTGAAACCAGCGTCGGCGAACGCGCTGGTAAAGCCCTTTTCGCGTTCGATCGAGGCGGTCTGGTTGGGATGGCCCTTGATGAAGCCGATACGCCGATGGCCCAAAGTGAACAGGTAATTGGTCATCTCGCGCGAGGCGGCATAATCGTTGATGCGCACGCAACTGGCTCCCTTGCCAAAGCGGCCGGTGGCGACCGCCACGGTGGGAAGACCAGATATCCGGAGTTCGTCGAGCACGTCGTGGCTCTCGCACAAGGGCGGGGGCAGAATCACGCCTGCGGCCCCGGAGGCCACCAGCTTGCGCACGGCGCCGCGTTCGCCGGCACTGGTTGCTTCGCACTTCTCGAGCATGATCTGCACCGAGGTGCGGCTGGCTTCATCGAGCGCGCCGACCAGGAATTCGGAGAGATAAGACGCCGACGGGTTGGAGTAGATCAGGCCGATGCGCGCCGCCTCGGCGCCAGCCAGCGAACGGGCCGCCGGATTGGGCGAGTAGTTCAGCGCCTTGACCGCGGCGAGCACGGCGGCCCGGGTGGCCGGCCGCACGTTCTTCTCGCCATTGACGACACGGGACACGGTCATCGGCGAGACGCCGGCGCGGCGCGCCACGTCGAGAATGGTGGTCGCTCCGCGCTGCTTGCGCGACGACGGCCGCTTGGGATCGAGTGGTTCGGAGGTCCGGGCCATCATGGTCTTCACAGATAAGTGTCGTTCCGGACCCCTCGCCCGGAATCGTGAGCCATCAGGCCCCGGGGGCCATGTTTATTCCACCCGTCCCGATTTGTGAAACGTGAAGCGGGCCCGATTTGGCCGTTTTGGACCCGATTTGGCCCGTCAGACGACGGCAGGAGCGCCTTCGGTCAAGAGCCGGCGCATACGCGTGGCCTTACCCGGAATCTGCGACACGTCGGCGAGCGAGGTCTTGTCGAGCACGTCGAGGAACGCCTGGACAGCCTCGTCCATCGGCTTCCTGAGGCCGCAGGCCGGGGTGATGACGCAGGTGTTGCGGCGGCGGTCGAAGCACTCGACCATCGCAAAACCGTCCTCGGTGGCGCGCACGACGGCCCCGATCCGAATTGCGGCCGGGTCCATGCCCAGCTTCAATCCGCCGTGACGCCCGCGCACGGAAGCCACGAAACCCGCCTGAATCAGGGTCTGCGCGACTTTCATCAGGTGGTTGCGGGAAATACGATAGCGCTGTGCTACGCTGGCAATCGTGTGCAGTTCTTCCGGTTCAAGCGCCAGCAGCACCAACATGCGCAGCGCATAATCTGTATGCAGAGTAAGGCGCACGGCATTTCTCCCAAGGACCGCTTATGACCTAGCGGCTTTCAGCCATCATAGCGGAGGACCGATCAGGAGAGGTATTCTCCATGCCACTTTACCTACGACATCCTGACGCGGGGGCTCGCGCCGGCGTGAATTGAGCCTAACTGTCCAACCAGCCAGAATTGAATTCGCTCAACATCCCCCG
>JAATGK010000330.1 GCA_015654715.1 Alphaproteobacteria bacterium | reverse complement strand
CGCTATTACCGTGAGTTACGTCTCCGCTTTGCTCGGGACCAAGCTGCCGGGACCCGGGAACGCCGTCTTCAGCCTGACGACTCACGTCACGGCGCCGGTGCGGATCGGCGATATCGTCACCGCCATTTGTACTGTCCGCGAAGTTCTGCCGAAGCGCCGTGTCGTGTTCGATTTCGTCTGCAAGGTTGGCGAGACCGTGGTGATGGAGGGTGAGACCCTCGTCATGGCGCCTGCCAGACCGTAAAGTTGGCTGATGAAGATATTCCGCCACATCGCCAGTATTCCCCGCGAATACCAGGGTGCGGTGGTTGCCATCGGCAATTTCGATGGCGTGCACCTCGGCCACCAGGCGCTGATTAAGCGGGCGATGCGCCATGCCAAAGCGCTCGGTGTGCCCGCGGCCGTCTTGACCTTCGAGCCGACAAGCCGGGAGTTTTTCCGCCCCGGCGCCGAGATGATCCGGCTGACGCCGTTCCGCTCCAAGGCGCATATCCTGGCCAAGCTCGGGCTCGATGCGATGTTCGCGCCGCCCTTCAACGCCGAGATCGCGCACCAGGGCGCACAGGATTTCGTGCTCAATCTTCTGGTCCGCAGCCTTGGCGTCGCATGCGTGGTGGTCGGCTCCGACTTCCGCTTCGGTACCGCGCGCTCGGGCGATGGCGCCGTCCTGTCCTATATGGGCGAGATGGAAGGGTTCGGGGTGGAAATTTTCCCAACGGTGATGGCAGGCATGGACGAGAAGATTTCCTCCACCTTGGTGCGCGCCCAGCTCCGCGCGGGCCACCCGGAAGAGGCGGCCCGCCTTTTGGGCCATCCCTTCGTGATCGAGGGCCGGGTCGAGCATGGCGAGCAGCGCGGCCGCACCCTCGGCTTTCCGACCCTCAACATGCACCTTGACGGCTACCTCCACCCGGCCTTCGGCATTTATGCGGTGCGGACCTCGGTGGTCGAGGACGACGAGGTGGTAGCCCGCTACGACGGTGTTGCCAATCTGGGCATCCGGCCGATGTACCTGACCGAAGAGCCGCTGCTCGAGACCTTCCTGTTCGACTTTTCCGGCGATCTCTATGGCAAACAGGTGGCTGTGGAACTGATCTCCTACCTCCGTCCCGAGGCCAAATTCGCCTCGGTCGAAGCCCTGAAAGCCCAAATTGCCGAAGATGTCGCCGACGCCAAACGGGTGCTGCGCTCCTCTTAACCTCCCCGCAAGCCGGGCAATTGCGCCGCTGGACCCGCCCCGTCCCCCCTGCTAGAAGGCCCGCCTACCATTAGAAGGCGGAAATTCGTGTTGGGATGGCAGCAGAAAGAGCGAATTCGCCGCCCGGCTCCGTAGGTTACGGAGGCCGGGAAGCTGCGCACTCAACCCTAGAAAACGCCAAGGCCGAAAATGTCCAAAGATTCTGATCCGACCGGCGCGAAAGACTATCGCGCCACCCTGTTCCTGCCCCAGACCGATTTTCCGATGAAGGCGGGCCTGCCGCAGTCCGAGCCCAAGTGGCTGGCCAAGTGGGAGGCGGGCGACCTCTACGGCCGCATCCGCGCCGCGGCCAAGGGACGGCCGCAGTTCATCCTCCACGATGGCCCGCCCTACGCCAACGGCGAGATCCACTCCGGCACCGGTCTGAACAAGATCCTCAAGGACTTCGTCATTCGCTCGCAAACGATGATGGGCAAAGACGCGCCGTACGTGCCGGGCTGGGACTGCCACGGCCTGCCGATCGAATGGAAGATCGAAGAAAAATATCGCGCCGCCGGCAAGTCGAAGGATTCGGTGCCGATCGACCAGCTCCGCAAGGACTGCCGCGAATTTGCGCTGAAGTGGATCGATGTCCAGCGCGGCCAGTTCAAGCGCATGGGCGTGATGGCCGAATGGGCCCATCCCTATACCACGATGAACTTCGCGGCCGAAGCCACCATCGCCGGCGAGCTGCACAAGTTCGTCGCCAACGGTCTGCTCTATCGCGGCTTCCGCCCGGTGATGTGGTCGCCGGTGGAAAAGACGGCGCTCGCCGAAGCCGAAATCGAGTACCACGAGAAAACTTCGCCGACGATCTATGTGAAGTTCCCGGTGGTGAAGCACGCCGCCGAAGATGCGGTGGGGGATGCGTTTGTGGTGATCTGGACCACCACGCCGTGGACGATCCCGGGCAACCGCGCCATCTGTTATTCGCCGACGATGGATTATTCCGTCTACGAAGTGGCAGAAGCGGCCGAGGGTGCGCTCGCCCAGACCGGTGAAAAACTGCTGCTCGCCGATGTGCTGGCGGACCAGACCGCGATCCACGCCAAGATCAAGCTGAACCGCGTCGGTCCGGTGAAGAAGCCCGGCGATATCGTGGCGGCGCATCCGTTCCGCGGCCTCGGTTTCGAATTCGATGTTCCGATGCTGGCGGGCGCCCATGTTACCGCCGATACCGGCACCGGTTTCGTTCATACCGCGCCGGGCCATGGCGAAGACGATTTCGACGTCGTGCTGGAAAAACTCGGCAAGGATTATCCCGCCAAGCATCCCGATGCCTTCGCAGTTATCACTGCCGATGGCGCCTTTGCGCCGAATGTTCCAGTTTTTGCCGGCAAATACATTCTGTCGCGCGACGGCAAGAAGGACGGCGACGCCAACGGGGCCGTCATCAAAGAACTGATCGCGCAAAACAAGCTGCTCGCCAAAGGCTCGCTGCGCCACCAATATCCGCATTCCTGGCGGTCGAAAGCGCCGGTGATCTTCCGCGCCACGCCGCAATGGTTCGCGGCGATGGACAAGCCGTTTCGCGATGGCAAAACGCTGCGCCAGCTCGCGCTGGAAGGCCTTGCCGCCACCCGCTTCTATCCCGCGGCCGGGGCCAACCGCATCGGTTCGATGGTGGAGGGGCGTCCCGACTGGGTGTTGTCGCGTCAGCGCGCTTGGGGCGTGCCGCTCGCCATCTTCGTCGAGAAGGCGACCGGCCAGATCGTCAATGATCCCGACGTCAACGCTCGCAGCGTAGCCGCGTTTAAGGCCGAAGGCGCCGACGCGTGGTTCGCGCCCGATGCTGCCGCG
>JAATGK010000096.1 GCA_015654715.1 Alphaproteobacteria bacterium | reverse complement strand
TCCTCGCGGACCCCCGCCGTCAATTCGGTAATACCACAGCGCGAAGCGATGTTCTTCTCCATCGCACGCATGACAGGTCTGGTCGCATCGATGGAGCTTTGCGGCGGCGGGCGGTGAAGAGCCAGACGATTGTTGCGGTAGGTAAAGTGTCCGTCATAGGTCTTGATCAATTGCAGCGAGCCGAAAATGCCGCTGTCCTGCCGGCCGCTATAGATAAAGTCGTAGACCCAGGGCGTGGAGTGAAACAGGCCTTTACCATCGTGCCGGGCCTGCAGCGTAACGGTCGCCACCCCGTCGGTGCGTTCGATGGTCTGGTGCACACAGCTAAGTTCCGGTGGCGCGGATAAGGGTGTCGAACGCGTCACGCCATAAACCGAATCGCAGCCACCGACGAGCAGCGCCATTCCCACCACGACCAATGATGTCTTCATCATTGACGCCTCCGAGGCGATGCTACAGCGAGGCCACCAGCGCCGCGTTGTAGATTTCCGTCATGTTGGCGCCGAGCGAAACGATCTGTACCGGCTTTTCGAGGCCGACCAGGAACGGCCCCAGCATCGACATGCCGCCGACTTCGGACAACAGTTTGGTGGCGATCTGAGCCGAATGGACCGCCGGCATCACCAGCACGTTGGCGGTGTCGGTCAGCCGGCAGAAGGGATAAAGCCCAAGTTTGTTTTTGTTCAACGCCACGTCGACCGCCATTTCACCGTCGTATTCGAAATCGACCTGACGGTGGTCGAGAATATGCACCGCCTCGACAATGCGCTCGGACCGCTCGCTGCGCGGATAACCGAAGGTCGAAGAGGCCAGCAGCGCCACCCGCGGGGTATAGCCGAACTGCCGTGCCACTTTTGCGGCTTGCACGGCAATGTCGGCGAGTTGTTCGGAACTCGGCAGGTCGTGCACGGAGGTGTCGGCCGTGAAGATCACGCGGCCTTTGGCGAAGATGACCATGACGCCCATCGGCCGCTCGCCCGGCGGCGAATCGAGCACCTGATTCACATCGCCGAGGGCGGCGTTGTAGGCACGCGTCACGCCGGTCACCATGGCATCCGCTTCGCCGGCGGCGAGCAGCGAGGCGGCGAAGATATTGCGGTCGTTGGTCACCATCCGCACGCAATCGCGATAGAGCGCGCCGCAGCGCTGCAGCCGCTTGTACAGCGCATCAATATAGGGCGCGGCTTCCGCGGCCGAATGCGGCACGCGGATTTCGAGATCGGCGCCGCCGTCGAGGCCCATGCCCCAGACCACCGATTGCACCACGTCTTTGCGGCCGACCAGGATCGCCTTGCCGAGACCGGCCTGCTGAAAGGCGACCGCGGCGCGCACCACGCAGGGCTCTTCGCCTTCGGCAAACACCACCCGTTTGGGCTTGGCGCGCACGAGGGTCTGCAGGCGATGGAAAAGATTGGCGCTGGGATCGAGCCGCGCCGTGAGTTCGGTGCGATAGGCGTCGAGATCGGCGATGACGTGGCGCGCCACCCCGGATTTGATCGCCGCTTCCGCCACCGCGGCCGAGACCCGGCTGATGAGGCGCGGATCGAACGGCGAGGGAATGATGTAATCGGCGCCGTACGTCGGTCGCGCGCCGCGATAGGCGGTGGCGACTTCATCCGGCACGTCTTCGCGCGCCAGTGCCGCCAGCGCTTCGGCGGCGGCGATCTTCATCGGCAGATTGATCTCGCGCGCCCGCACATCAAGCGCGCCGCGGAAGATGTAAGGAAAGCCGAGAACATTGTTGACCTGATTGGGATAGTCGCTGCGGCCGGTGGCGACGATGGCGTCGGAGCGCACCGACTTCACCGCTTCCGGCGTGATTTCGGGATCGGGATTGGCCATGGCGAAAATGATCGGCGCCTTGGCCATGGTTTTCACCATCTCGGGCGTCACCGCGCCTTTGACCGACAGACCGAGGAACACATCGCAGTCTTTGATTGCGTCGGCCAGCGTGCGGGCCGGGGTTTCCACCGCATGAGCGCTCTTCCATTGGTTCATGCCCGACGTGCGGCCGCGATAGACGACGCCTTTGGAATCGCACAGCAAGGCGCTGGCGTTCGGCAGGCCCATGGTCTTCAAGAGTTCCAGGCAGGCGATGCCTGCCGCGCCGGCGCCGTTCACTACCACTTTGATGTCGGCCAACTTCCGGTTTGTGAGCTCTAGCGCATTGATGATCCCCGCCGCGCAGATGATGGCGGTGCCGTGCTGGTCGTCGTGGAAGACCGGGATGTCCATAAGCTCTTTGAGCCGTGCTTCCACCATGAAGCACTCCGGCGCCTTGATGTCCTCAAGGTTGATGCCGCCGAAGGTCGGCCCGAGATAACGGATGGCGCCGATCAGCTCTTCGACTTCATGGGTGTCGAGTTCAATGTCGATGGCATCCACATCGGCAAAGCGCTTGAACAGCACCGCCTTGCCTTCCATCACCGGTTTGGATGCCAGCGCGCCGAGATCGCCGAGCCCGAGGATCGCCGTGCCGTTGGTGATTACGGCCACCAGATTGCCCTTGGCGGTGTAGTCGTAGACGGCATCCGGTCTGGCCGCGATGGC
>JAATGK010000220.1 GCA_015654715.1 Alphaproteobacteria bacterium | reverse complement strand
CTGCCGCCGCCGAGATCGGCGACCAGCCCGTCGGCATCCGGAATCGAGGCCAAAACGCCCTCGCCCGCCAGCCGCGCCTCTTCCGGCCCGGTCAGAATGCGGATCGGCCCGCCCCAGGCGCTTTCGGCCCGGCGGACGAATTCGGCGCCGTTGAGCGCATCGCGCGCCGCCGCGGTCGCCACCGCCTCGCGCACCGTCACCTCGAGCCGCTCGGTCAGATGGCGATAGCGGCGCAAAGCTTCGAGCGCCAGTTCGACGCCCTCTTTGTAGAGCAGCCCGGTGGTGCCGAGTTCCTTGCCGATCGAACAGATGGTCTTTTCATTGTGGACGGTGTGGGTCGAGCGCGACAATGAATCGAACACCACCAGCCGCACCGAATTCGATCCGATATCGACGACGGCGACACGACCGCTCGGCGCACCGCTGGCGCGCGGCGGCAGGTCTTCGCCGAGATCGACCGGAAGGATGAAACCACTCATGCTTGTTCGCGGCGCGGCCCAGTCACGGTACGGGGCGATTTGATGCGAAGGGCCCGGCCACGTCCCGACAGTGAAGGATTCGTCATAAAATAGGTATGTGCAGAAAATGCGTCAGGCTCGCCGGACGCTTCGTCGCGGGCATAGCTGCCGTCCGACTTCATGTGCCAGCTTTGCGCCTGATCCTTCAACTGGGCGACGAGGATCTGGTCGAGCACCTGCTGATGCACGGTGGGGTTGTCGATCGGTACCAGCGATTCGACCCGGCGGTCGAGATTGCGGGTCATCCAGTCGGCCGAAGAGATGTAAAGTTTGGCCTTGGCATGCGGCAAGACGTGCCCGTTGCCGAAGGCGATGACGCGGCCGTGTTCGAGGAAGCGCCCGACGATGCTCTTCACGCGGATGTTGTCGGAAAGCCCCGGCACCCCCGGCCTGAGGCAGCAGATGCCGCGGGCGATGATGTCGATCTGCACCCCGGCCTGGCTCGCCTTGTAGAGTTCGTCGATCATGTCGGCGTCGACCAGCGAATTCAGCTTGAGCCAAATCTGCGCCGGACGGCCCTTTTTGGCGTTGGCGATTTCGTTTTCGATGTCGGCGACCAGCGTCTCGCGCAGGTTCAGCGGCGAAACCGACAGCCGTTCGAGACCGCTCGGCTCGGCATAACCGGTGATGTAGTTGAACACCTGCGCCGCATCGCGCCCGAGCGCCGGATCGGCACTGAACAGCGACAGGTCGGTGTAAATCTTGGCGGTGATCGGGTGGTAGTTGCCGGTGCCGAAATGGACATAGCTGTGCAGCCGGCCGTTCTCGCGCCGCACCACCAGAGAGACCTTGGCGTGGGTCTTGAGATCGATGAAGCCGTAGACCACCTGCACTCCGGCGCGTTCGAGATCGCGCGCCCATTTGATGTTGGCCGCCTCGTCGAAACGCGCTTTCAGCTCCACCAGCGCGGTGACCGACTTGCCGGATTCGGCCGCTTCGATCAGCGCACTGACGATCGGGCTGTCGGACGAGGTGCGGTACAGCGTCTGCTTGATCGCCACCACGTCGGGATCGGCCGCCGCCTGACGCAGGAACTGCACCACCACGTCGAAGCTTTCGAAGGGATGGTGGACCAGGATGTCCTTGGCCCGGATCGCCGCGAAGCAATCGCCGCCGAGATCGCGGATGCGTTCGGGAAAGCGCGCCACGAACGGCTTGAACTGCAAATCGCCGCGCTCTTTCAGGATGAGCTGCTTGAGGTCGGCGGTGCCCAGCATCTCGCCGACGCGCACCACTTCCTCGTCCTTGAGGTCGAGATGATCGGCGATGAAGGTGCGCAAATCGTCGGCCATCGACGACGTGCACATCATCAAGATCACCGACCCGCGCCGCCGCCGCTTGAGCAGCGACTCGAACATCAGCACCAGGTCTTCGGCCTCTTCTTCGACTTCGACGTCGCTGTCGCGGATGACGCGAAACAGGCCCGAGCCCTTCACCGTATGGCCGGGGAACAGTTCGCCGAGGTGCATTTCGATCACCTCTTCGAGCGGAATGAAGCGCGCGTGCCGGCTTTTGCCCTTTTCCTTGGCGGGCCCGGGCAGACGCACGAACCGCTGCAATTGCGGCGGGATCGGCAGCAGCGCCATCACCACGCGGCCGTCGCGCACGCGGGCGAGTTTCAGCGCCAGCGAAAACCCAAGATTGGGAATGAACGGGAACGGATGCGCCGGGTCGATGGCGAGCGGCGTCAGCACCGGGAAAATCTGTTCGTGGAAATGGGCATCGAGCCAGACGCGATCGGTCTCGTTCAGGTCCTTGGCGCTGATCACGGCCAGCCCTTTGTCGGCGAGTTCCGCTTTGAGACCGCGCCAGACGCGCTGCTGATCGGAAATCAGTTGGCCGGAGAAATCGGCGATGCGGGCAAGCTGCTGGGTGGGGCTGAGGCCGTCGTCGCTGATCGAGGCGACCCCTTCTTTGACCATGCCCCACAGGCCCGCCACGCGCACCATGTAGAACTCATCGAGGTTGGACGACGAAATCGAGACGAAGCGCAGCCGTTCGAGCAGCGGATGGCGCGTGTTCTGCGCCTCCTGCAGCACCCGGCCATTGAAAGCCAGCCACGACAGCTCGCGATTGACGAAACGTTCCGGCGAATTGGCCGCGATCACCGGCAAGGCGCAGGCGAGCGGCGGCACCACCACCTCTCCCGCCACCGCGGCGGGGGCCGGCTCAAGTGTCTTTTCCGCGTGCAATTCTGGAAGGTTCTCTTTCGTCATCAAGGGTTTACCGTGGACCCGCGGGGCAGGGTAAAGCAAATCAAAGGCGCTGTCATGGGCGCCGATCATAAGCAGAAGGCGCCAACAATCCCTGACAAAACGTCCGGATTTATGGGGAAAAGCGGCAGTGGAGTAAAAAGGCCGTCGCTGCGAGCAAGTCCGTTCACCCCCAGATTCCGGACACTGCCAGATGCGAGGAACCGGCGCGGATGCGCCACAAGTTGCCCTCCCCCGTTATGCTATAATGCCGCCGCTCGCTGGGGGGTACGAATGAGACCGAGAGTAGTGTGGTCGGCAATTGCCATTTGCATGCTGTACCTTGGGGGATGTGCCGCAGTCCCGCCGCCCGATCAGCCCGACCTTGCCGCTGATTTCGAGGGGCATCTCGAACGCTATAAGGCGCTGAAGCACTTT
>JAATGK010000296.1 GCA_015654715.1 Alphaproteobacteria bacterium | reverse complement strand
GGCGCGCCACCAGATCGAGGTGGGCGATCATCGTCGCCATCGCCGGATCGAAGCGGTCTTTGTCCTTGAGCTGCAACGCCAGGCATTCGGCGAGATCGCGGGCGGCGACTCCGACGGGATCGAAGCCCTGCAACACATGCAGGACTTCCTCGACCTGGGCCTTATCGGCGCCGAGACGGGCGGCCATGTCTTCGAGATCGGCGCGCAAGTAACCGGCTTCGTCCACCGCATCAATCAGCGCGACGCAGATCAGGCGCTTGTCGTGATCTAGCGCGGCAATAGCGAGTTGTTCGTCGAGATGGTCCTTGAGGGTGCCGCCGCCGGCGACGGTGGATTCCAGAAGATCTTCGTCGCCGTCATAGCGCTGCGAATTGCGGACGGTCGTATAGTCGGCGAGCGGGCTGGTCGGGGTGCTGGTGGCGCCGCGCTCTTCGCCGTCGGAATAGCGGTCTTCGCCGGTCGCATCGATGTCGGCGCATTTGGAGAAATCATCGCGCGCCAATTCCTGTTCGAGGGTCGCAGGCGGCGTGGGTGCCTCGGCCGGCGGCTCGCGTTCGCCTTCGACCGGCGGCGTGCTGTCGTCGCGTTCCAGAAGAGGGTTTTTCTCCAGCTCCTGCTCGCAGAACTCCGTCAATTCCATGTTCGACAACTGCAGCAGCTTGATCGCCTGCTGCAACTGCGGCGTCATCACAAGGCTTTGGCCCTGCCGCATTTCGAGACGCTGGGAGACGGCCATTTACGTCGCCTCCACCAAACGCAGCGCTGGACGCTCACACCTCATAGCGAGAACCGTTCTCCGAGATAGACGCGCCGCACGTCGCGGTCTTCCACAATGTCGCCGGGCGTGCCCTCTTTGAGGACGACGCCGTCATGCAGGATGTAGGCGCGATCGATGATCTCGAGCGCATCGCGCACGTTGTGATCGGTGATCAAGACGCCGACGCCGCGATCCTTGAGGTGCTTCACCAGAGCGCGGATTTCGCCGACCGCGATCGGATCGATGCCGGCCAGCGGCTCGTCGAGCAGGATGTACGATGGGTGGGTCGCCAACGCGCGGGCAATTTCCACCCGGCGGCGCTCACCGCCGGATAGCGCGATCGACGGCGTGTTGCGGACATGAGTGACGCCGAATTCGGCCAGCAATTCTTCCACCGAGGCTTCCAAAAGACCCGGTTCGGGCTCGACCAGTTCGGCGGTGGCGCGGATGTTCTCTTCCGCCGTCAGGCCCCGGAAAATGGAGGCTTCCTGCGGCAGGTAACCGATGCCGAGACGGGCGCGCCGGTACATCGGCAGGCGGGTGACGTCGTAGCCGTCGATTTCGATGGTGCCGGCGTCGACCGGGATCAGCCCGGTGATCATGTAGAAGCAGGTCGTCTTGCCGGCGCCGTTGGGCCCGAGCAAACCGACGACTTCGCCCCGCTTCACCGAAATACTGACGGAACGGACGACGGGACGCTGCTTGAAGGATTTTGCGATCCGGGTCGCAACCAAGCCTTTGCCGCCCTCAATCACGCGGGGGCGCTGGGCTTCGGGTGCGGTGGTCTCTGTCGGGTCCATGCGAGAACTGTGCCTGTTTGTGCTTAACGAACTGTGAAATCTAGGGATTTTGACTGCCGTTGTCGTTCTTCGGCGTAAACAAAGCTTGCACGCGACCGCCCTTGCCCTTGCTGCCGTCAAGCGTCGCCTGGCCGGTAATCAGGTTGACCACCAGCTTGTGGCCGCGCAGCACGTTCTTGTCCTTGGTGAGAACGACATTGCCGGTGAGCGTGATGAGGCGGGGATCGACCTCGTAGACGCCGCTTTCGCCGGTGGCGATCCCGGACGGCGCATCGATCACCACCCGCCCGTCGGCGTAAATTTGGCTCGGATTGTTGCCGACCAGCTTGGCGCGCATCTTGTCGGCTCTGAGCTTCACCTCGCCCTGATGGACGATGACGTTGCCGGTATAGACGACCATCCCGGTGTTCTGATCGGCGGCCATGTTGTCGGCCGACAGGTCGATCGGCGCATTGGGATTGCTCATGCCCTTGGTGATGGTCATCTGCTGGGCCAAACCGGTGCCCGTAAGCAAGCCGGCCGCGAGCAGAACTGCGAGTATGCCCCTCATCGTCTCTTCGCCTTCTGCGGATAAAGGATCATGTGGACATGACCCCAAAGCCTCACTTGTTTTTTCGCCCGGTCGAAATGAAACCGGTCGGCGCTGAACTGGCCGGTGGGACCATGGCCCGTCACGCCCTCGGAACCCTCGAGAATGTTGGCCTTGATCAGAGCCGTGGCGCTTTTGGTGTGCATCTCATAGCCGTTGTCGGTGAACACCGAGATGCCGCCGTCGAGCTTCAGCACTCCGGCCTCGCCGTCAATCCAGCCGTGTCCCGCCGTGGCATTGATCCAGTTCTTGTTCTCAAACTGCATATCGGCGTCGATCTGCCTCAGTTCGGCGCGCATGGTGTTCTTCGCCTTGGGGTCCTGGATCACTTCGGCCGCGGTCACCTTGAAGGGATTGCCCTTCTCGTCGGTGCCGGTGAAGCTTGACTTAGTCATGGTCAGGTCGCGGGCGAGATTGCCACTTTGCTGCAGCGCCATGTATTTGTCGTTGTAGCGCGGCATCACCGAATAGGCCACCACCGAACCCATCAAGACGATCGCCCCGACCGGCAGAATTTTCTTCATCACGCTGACGAAGCGCGAATAGCGCAGTGCCTCGGTCGCTCTCTGACGCTGACGGGCCGACCAGTCGCGCGCGCTTTGCGTCGGCTGCGGCGGCATCTCTTGGGCGACGGCGCTGCGGACCAG
This sequence comes from Alphaproteobacteria bacterium, assembly GCA_015654715.1. GTDB lineage: Bacteria > Pseudomonadota > Alphaproteobacteria > Micropepsales > Micropepsaceae > Rhizomicrobium. The sequence goes on along the minus strand of JAATGK010000296.1, from coordinate 980 downwards.
GTCTTTGCGGGTCATCGAAGCCCCGCCTTGAGGCAATCATGGATATGGAGGATGCCGACCGGGCCCAAAGACTTGGCCGCAGGATCGAGCACGAAAAGCTGGGTGATGGTCTTGTCGTTCATCAGGGCCAGCGCCTCGGCCGCCAATTGGTCGGAGCGCACGGTCTTGGGATTCTTGGTCATCACGTCGGATGCTTTGGCATCGCGCAGATTCTGGTCGAAGCGGCGGCGCAAATCGCCGTCGGTGATGATGCCGGCGAGCGCGCCGCCCTCGTCGGTGAGGCCGATACAGCCGAAGCCGCGTTTCTCCATGACCGCGATGGCCTCGCGCAGCGGCACGTCCAGCGGCGCCAGCGGCAATTCGGCCTCGCCGTGCATCAGATCGCGCACCCGGATCAGCGCGCGGCCGAGCGAACCGCCCGGATGCAGATTGCGATAGGCATCGAGCGAGAAATCGCGCCGCTCCATCAGCGCCATGGCCAGCGCGTCGCCAAGCACGATCATCAGCGTGGTGGAGGTCGTCGGCGCCAAGCCGTGCGGACAAGCCTCGCGCACATGCGGCAGCACCAGCGCGACGTCAGCGGCTTTGAGCAGCGTCGAGTCCGGATTCCAAGCCATGCCGACCAGCGGAATGCGGAAGCGCTTGGCATAAACAATGAGGTCGGACAGCTCAGTGGTCTCGCCGCGCCAGGACAGAATTAGCAACACGTCGTTGCGAGTGATCTCGCCGAGATCGCCGTGGCTGGCCTCGGACGGATGAACGAAATGGGCCGGCGTGCCGGTGGACGCCATGGTCGCAGCAATCTTGCGGGCGATGTGGCCTGATTTGCCAATGCCACTGACAATCACTCGCCCCTTAGCCGTAAGGAGAATGTCGACGGCCTTGGTGAACTCCGGTCCCAGACTGTCAGCAAGCAGACGCACCGCCTCGCCGGCGGCGTCGACCACCCGCCGTGCCACGGCCAGATCGTCGTGCGCCTG
>JAATGK010000034.1 GCA_015654715.1 Alphaproteobacteria bacterium | reverse complement strand
CTCACTAGCGAGATGACCGTCAACGCGCTGCGCAACACCCTGATCCAGAGCCTGGGGCGCATCGACATGCTGTTCATCGTCGATGCCACGCACAACAAAGCGGCGTGGTTCAATTACGGCCCGGAAAACGACGCGCGCATCCGGCGCATCTGGCATGAAGCCCAACGCCAGGCGGCGGAATAGCCGTCAGCTCCGGCCGACCATGCTACCGAGCCTCCGGCGCCTGCGGCGGATGAAGACCGTCTTCACAACCACCTCCAGGAAACTGCCGAGAAACGCGATGGCTACGATCGCAAAGGTCAGGATCAGCGTGAAGCGCTGCTGCTGTTCGGCGACCGCCTGGTGGTGCAGCAGATCGGCCATCAATGTGCCGCGCAGCGACTGCAGCGCCTTGAGCGCATCGTAGCGCTTCTGGCGTTCGCCCGGATTGGTGATGAGCGCGGCCATTTCCTTGGCGTGGCCGGGTCCCAACTTTACGAATTTGGCATAGACCGCCGCGTGGCGATCGATCAGCCGCGTCAACCGGGCGATGTCGTCCGCCTGCTTCGGTTCGGCCAGACGCGTCAATTCGGCGAGCCCGAGCTTGAGGTCACGCTGCTTCGCGCTTTCGTGATCGAGGAACAGCTTCTCGCCGGTCAGGGCGTAGCCGCGCGCCGAAAAATCGACCCCGATGACGAGCGAATTGATCTCGGCAAGTTCGAGCAACGCGGCATTGGACCGCTGCACCGCGGTGTTGTTCCGCCGTAAGTCATGTTCGGCCGACACCAGCAACACCGCGGACGCCGCGACCAGCGCCAAGCCGGCCACCAGCACAGCCTTGCTCATTTCGGAGAGCTGCACAGCAAAGGAGGACGGCGGAGCCATGATGCCGGAATTTCCGTAAGGGCATCCCTTTGTAACCCGCAAGCGTTGAACCGCCGTTAACACACCATTTAATGTGCGTACTGCTTACAGATGTATCTCGGTCAGCCCTTCGCGATACCTTTTGCCGTTCGCAACATATACTTGAGCCCCAAACTCCACCTTTTTGCGCTGCTCTTCGTCGAGCTTGCGCAGGACCCGTGCCGGCGTTCCGACCGCCAGCGACCCATCGGCGAATTCTCTATCTTCCGGCACCAAGGCGCCGGCACCGATCACGCAATGCGATCCGATCCGCGACCGGTTGAGCAGCGTTGCGCCCATGCCGATCAAACTGTGATCGCCGACGATCGCCGAATGGATGATGGCACGATGCCCTACCGTTACACCGCGGCCAAGCACGACAGGCTGGCCGGCATCGGCGTGGATCACGGCGTTGTCCTGCACGTTCGAATCCTCACCCAGCGTGATCCAGTCGTTGTCGCCGCGCAGCACCGCGCCGAACCAGACGCTGGCGTTTCGCAAGAGGCGCACGCGCCCGATCAGTACGGCGTCAGGTGCGATGTAGTACGCACCGTCAGGCGGAAGCTCGGGCGCGATCCCGTCGATCGAATAAAGGGGCATTCGTTGTGGTCCAATACTGCTCGTTATGACAGCAACGTGACACGCGAGTGTGCCGCTTCATTCATCATTATGCCAGATGTGTGACGCGGCGAAATTTCCAGCGTTCAAAGGTCAGGTTCTGTTATTCTGTACTTGTTCGCGTGATTCGACTTCCGACCATAGCGGGGGTTTAAAGTGGTGCTGTGTTGCACGGTTGAAATTTTCGGATTTCCAGGGCCTCACCGCTGTCACGCGTCATCTTCTCGAAAATTTGTCAGCGTCTGTAATTTGACCAGGGAGTATCCATGGCCAAGCGGTCTGCACGTTACAAGTCTCGTGAACTACCAGATAACGAAAACGTCCGTCCGTTGTTTCCGTCCCGGGGAGGTTGGAGCCCGCGTGACGGCGGGCCTCGTGACCGAAAATATGTAAAAAACGTCCGGGCGATGAGTCCGGGGCAACAACGGTTGATGAATGCGCTCGAAGAGCGCGCGGTGACCGTTGCGCTCGGTCCGGCGGGCACCGGAAAAACCTATCTCGCCATCGTCAAAGGTGTCGAAGCGCTCGAAAGCGGCAAGGTCAGCCGTGTGCTGCTGACGCGCCCCGCCGTCGAAGCGGGCGAAAGCCTTGGCTTTCTCCCCGGCGATCTCGAGCACAAGCTGGCGCCGTACTTGCGCCCGCTCTACGACGCGCTGACCGAGCGGCTCGGCACCAAACGGCTGAAAGCGCTGGTCGCCGAAAACGTCATCGAGATCGCGCCGGTCGCCTACATGCGCGGGCGCACGCTCAATGACTGTTTCATCGTCATCGACGAGGCGCAGAACTGCACCTACACCCAGCTCAAGATGCTGCTGACGCGGCTGGGCTGGCGCTCCACCATGGTCCTTACCGGCGACCCCGATCAGACCGACCTTTTGCCTGGCTTGTCGGGGCTCAAGGACGTGGCGGATCGGCTCGAAGCGGTGCCGGAAATCGCGGTGGTGCGGCTCGCCGACAGCGACATCGTCCGCCATCCGCTGGTCGCCGGGATGCTGACGGTTTTGTGACTTATTTCGCGACGTAGATGTTGAGCAGAAACAGGCCGAGAGCGAAGCTCCAATAGCCGGCGACCGCGGCCGCCAGCCAGAAGGCGATGCTGGAGCACTTCTTGGCTTTGAACGAGTTGGCGGCGTTCTCGAACAGAACGTTGGGGCCGGCCACGACCATCACGCCGGCATAGACGAGGCGCGCCGTCAGGCTCTCGGGCTTCTTGGCCACGAGCTTGTAGCTGCAAGAAGTGATCCCCGACGCCGTAAACCCTACGGCGATGGCGAAAAGGATGATGATCAGGCCGTGCATACCGCTTCCCCACATTGTTGAGAGTGGTTCTGCAGACGGCATGCCCGCATCGAGCGGCGATTCTGTGCCGGAATGGAACGGGTCGGCCCCCGCCGCCACCTCGACGCAACAGTCGCGGGTAACGCCGTTCCGAATTGGCGCTAACTGTCCATTTCCGGTTGGCCCATAGTATGAATCTCGACTCGAGACCGGGGGGACGAAAGCTTTTCGATGGGCCGTTTGAACGACGACGAAACTGTCCGCCGGCGCTCGGGCTGGCTGATCCCATTGAGCTTCTTTGGGGTGACCTTCGTCCTGTCCGCCGTAATGCTGCTTTATTATCTGGCGCCGCGCGGCGACAGTCTGTTCAACGAGCAGGCCGCGCCGACCTCTCGCAGCGACGTTGTCGCCGTCAGCGTCAGCGGCCGCCCGTTCCGCATTCCGGCAAATTATCTGATGTACGGCAGCGCCCGCACCGGCGGCGAGCGGCCCGAAATCGCGATCTTCGCGCTATTGCCCGACTTCTCCGGCTGGTCGAACTGGGCGGCAGATGAATTCGCCAGCAACGCCGTGGATTCGCGCGTGGTCTATCTCACCATCCACAAGGACAAGCTGGGCCTGAATGAGGCCGACAAGCTCGCACGCGTCTACAACGATTATCTCGCCGACCGTCGCGGCGCCGAAGGCCCCTATGGTCTTCGCCAATATGTCTTTCGGCAGAACACCGGCTATCGGAACGAAGACTTGTTGGTCGGCCAGACCGACGCCGGTCCGGTCGTGCTGCGCTGTGTGAAACTGTCGCCGGAAGTGCCGAGCCCGAGCTGCCTGCGCGAGACCGCGCTGGCGCCGGGCGTGTCGTTGACGATGCGCTTTAAGCGCGCCCACCTCGCCGAATGGCGGGACATTACGGCCGCCACCGACAAGCTGATCGCCGGCTTCCGCAAACCGGCCGGGAAATAAGCGACCGCCGGCAACTGCGTCTCACTCTTTTCGACACAATGAGGTGGACACTACCTACGTGACGTTTAGGCGAAGCGGCCTGCCTCGTCTCGATCGTCTTCTTTATCCGCAACGGGGTAGCCATGCTTGCGCAACCAGGAACTGAGACCGTGCAGGGCTTCCAAGAGTTCGGTGCCCTCGACGGTCAAACTGTAGATGACGGGCATCCCGGCGCTGCCAGTCGAGGTGCGTGCAACGGCGGCAACCCGCTCCAGCTTCTTCAGGGTGCGGGTCAGCATGCGCTGCGAGATCGGTCCCAGCGCCCGCTTGAGTTGCAGGAAGCGCAAAGAGCCGCCGCTCAATTTGCACAAAATCGGCAAACTCCATTTGTCGCCGAACGCGCAGGCCAGCCTATGCACCAAAGATATGCCGCCCGAACTCGTTCGGGGGACGCAACATGCTTGTCGGCACGGTTCCAAATCTGCCTCGGCCTCATCACGCGTTGGAACGGAAATCGAACTGTTCACCTTGTGTTAGGCATATTGAACAAGTCTTCGACCAGCTCCAGGTGGCCGCTACAATTCCTTCGCAAATCGCCTAGCATCTTCGCGGTCTGCATATCCAAAAGTGCACACCGCAGTTCAACAACGCCCGAACTGGACAATCCCGTGCGCTAGGTAAACGGTAGGAATGCACCTGAGTATGACTGTATTGTTGGGAGCAAATGTTCACAGTTAAGCACAACATCGGCGGCGGTCCCGACGCGCTGACGGAAGCGTTTTCCCATTACGTGCCAAGTGCAACGGTCGACCGCTTCGCCTCGCCGGACGCCTTCAAGTGGACCGGTATCTTGGCGTCGGCGCATGGCCGTGCGTTATGGCGAATCCGCTCCAACGGCGATTGGGATTTTTCATCGGCCGCGAATGAGACCTGCAACGTGTTCGTCACCCTGCCCGAGCGCGGCGGTCTCAAACTGACCGAGCGCGGCAAGGAACTCACGGCCGTTCCGGGCCAGGCCATGATCCTGCGGTTGCCGGCAAATCGTGGCGATTGCGTATTTAGCGCCAAAGGACATGAACGAACGTCGCTGAGGTGGACACGGTCGGAAGTCCAGCACGCCATCTCGTCGGTATACGGCGATGTCTGCCTCGACGACCTCGACATTCAGCCGTTGCAAGATCTCAACGACGATCGCGGCCACGTCCTCATCCGCCTTCTGAGTGCCATCGCGATCGATCTGACAAATCCGCTGCCGCAATCGACGCTGGCATCGGAACTGATGAACGAGGCAGCGCTGCGCCTGTTGTTCGAGCCGGCCGTCAGCCGTTGGGCCGAGCGGAACGGCCGCAAACATCCCCGCATCCTGCCGCGCCACGTCAAACAGGCTAGCGACTATATGCAGGCCAATGCCGGCCGACCGATCCGCATTCGCGATGTTGCCGATGCGTGCTGTGTCACGCCGCGCACGCTGGAGAACGGTTTCAAGACATTCAAAGCGATGACGCCGATCGCCTACCTGACCCAGTTGCGGCTGGAAGCGGTACGGCATGAACTCCGAACGATGGACTGTCCGCCGCGGATTTCCGAGATCGCCCGCCGCTGGGGATTTCCCGACCCCGGGCGGTTTGCCGAACGCTATCGCCGCGCCTTTGGCGAACTGCCGTCGGAAACGCGGCGCGACCGCTGAACCGTCACGTCCGGCGCATCTTGCCGTACATCTCTTGCAGCGACCGCCGCCGAGGGAACAGAGCTTCGATGCCGGTCAGAACGGCAGGGAACACCAACGCACCGCACAGCCCTGCCGCGAGAACAGCAACCACGATCACCGGCGCAGCGACCGTGAGCAGCGACGGCAGCACCGCGGCGGTGGCGCCGAGCGTGGCAAAGACAGCGCCGCTTGACTCTTCCAAGGCGCGGCGGCGGGCGATCACGGACGCTTCGCCGGCGTGGCGCCATAACCGCATGTGACGGGCGCTGCTCAGACTGAGGAAACTCGCCAGCATAGCAATCTCGAGCGCACTCACGGCCTCGAACGGCAGCCGCGCATAGCTCTGCCACCACAACGCCACCAAACCCGCCACCGCGCCGACCAGGACGAGACCAAGGCCTTCACGCCAGCCACCGGCAAAGACGCCGAGCCCGCCGCACGCCAGCACGATCGTCACGCCATAACGCCACCAGCCATGACCAAGCACCGGCTCGGCGTCGAACCAACCCAGCGCCAGGAAAATAATTGTAATGCCGGTCAGCGACAGGCCCCAGCGCGGAATGGAAGCCCCGCCCAGCCGCTCATAGATGCGCCCGCGCCGCTCGCGCGCCCGATTGGCTTCGGCGACAAAGGCCTCGTCGAAATGCAACCGCGAAACCAGCAGCGGCAGCAGCAACAACACCGATGCCGATACCGCCAACAGATCGCCGACGGCCTGCAACGCCGCGTCGGCACTGCCGCTATGCCGGAACCACAAGATCGCAAGAAGAATCGACAGGCCGAGGACCACGCCCGCCGCCCGCCACGGCGCTTCGCTCGCCGCCTCGCGCAACATCCGGTCGAGCACATGCTGGACGGTGAGCGTCGCCAGCGCAAAACCAAAGCCATAGGCAATGAAGGGGATCGGCCCGAACGAGGAACCGGCAGCCAGCGGCGCCGCCACGATCAGGCCCGGCAGCGGCGTGACAGCGGTCAGCGCAGCGAGTGCGCGATGGCGGGTGTGCCAGAAACTGATACCCGCCGCCAACACGGCGCCAAGCGCCAACGCGGCGGTATCGATCAACGAAATCGACTGGGTAAAAGCCAACGCCGCCGCGGGGCCGGTAACAATTCCGGTGAGCAACAGTACGGCCGAAAGCACGGCGGTAGAATGCCTGGCACCGGCTGCTCCCGACGGCGCCGCGAGCATGGCCGGTTCAGGTGCGGCTGGCAGGAGGCGGCGGCAGATCCATTTCCAGAATGGCCATGTTGAAGGCGTAGGAGACTTCGCCGTCTTCCTCGTCCTTGAAGACCACGCCGATGAACTCGCCGTTGACCAACACTTCCACGGAATCGGGCTGCTTGGGACGCTCAACCAAAGAGATCGTATCCAGCCGGAACAGGTTCCGGAGATACTTCTCCACTTGCCAGATTTCGCTACGAGTCACTATCGCCTCCATCGCGGATGAGGTGGAGTCGCACGACGGCAAAGGCCGGTCAAGCGACTTCCGCTACCGATGGGCAAATCCCGCGACAGAGCGCCGCTAATCCTGGTGCATCAGACGCAAAAAACCTTGCCTGTCCGTCACGTCCGCCCCGACCTTATCGAGGCACGCGGCGGTAACAGTCGATTCGCGCGTCACGGGATTGCGAGTTTGGAAGACGGTGCCTTGCCCGCGCAGAATCGAGTCGACGCGGAGGAGTTCGGGCAGGTGGTGCGCGATATCGCTGGACCAGAACAAGTCGAACCTGCGCCCGTTGCCCATCTGCGCCTCCCAATCGAACCGGCTGTCGCCCTCGTGGTCGAGCGTGCAGCCGACCTCTATCCGCCGCACCTCTTGCCACAACCAGACCCCACGCGTGAATCTGAAGCCGTTGACGTCCTCGATGCCGTTCGGCGTCAGCAGCGTGTAGCTGTTGAAACTTGCCCAGGTTCCCCAAACGGACACCGCCACACAGACCACCGCGATCCCGTAAAGCCAGCGGCCGGAACGGTGGCGCGATGTCAGCAGAAATTGGCGCGGATCGAACGGCGCATCGCCGGCTTTGGTGACCAGTCGGCGCAAACATCGGCGCAGCGAAGCCACGCTGGTCGTAACGTTCTGGCCATTGCGCCGATACGACATCGTCATCACGGCTTCGGCGGCGCCGGGCCAGCGATCGACAAGAAAGTGCCACAGGCTCCAGGCCGCCATCATTCCGCCGCCCAAAACAAAAAGTATGTAGCCCGTCGACACCTTGAAGACGTACCAGGACTCCGGCAACAGATGACGGCCGCGAGCGAAATACAACGCCACCTCGTCATCATAGATCGCAAGCGCCATGAAACCGGCGAACGCGGCGCCAAATAGAAGGAACGGCAGGACCAGCACGGGAAACGTCAACGCTCTGTGATCCGGCTGGTTGGCGTAATCCCACACGGCGCGCAGCCGCGTCTCGACCAGCGGGTCCGGTTGCGAGGCCGGATCGTTTGCGCGTTTTTTCCACCACCGTTTGAACGGCCGCAACAGCAGTGGCCCCGCGATACTCGCCACCATGATGGCGGCGATCAGGCCAGTCATAACAAAAGCGTATCGCGCGTTCGACAGCACGGTGTTTCGCAACAGGTCCAAGACATCCCAAAGCCCATACGCATGACCATCGTTCACCGAATCCCACACGATGTAGAACCACATCGTGGCGACACCAATGCCGAGCAGGATGCAGAGCGAGTCGACTGCGAGGAAAACAACCGAACCGATGCCTGCGCGCACGGTTTCGCCGACGGAAAAGGGCTGCTCTTCTTGCGACGGCGACAATACGCCCTCGTCTTCGAGAGCCGTTTCTTTCGCCGTCTTCTTGCGGCCGTCGAGATCGAACACAACCCAACCGATCACGCCAGGGATGACAAGACCGATGAGCAACACATTGGCAGCTTTGAAAGCGATAATGGCGTGACCCGCCAACGCCAGATCGACCATACCGAGCCCCAACGCGGACATCTGCGCGGCCACCGTTCTGATTGGCGCAGTATCGTTTTTCGCGCGGTGGACGTTCCATACGGCCTAGAGAACGATCGCGTTCAGGAGGCAATGCCTCGCGAGCAGGTTGCGGCCCGCAACGGCCCCGGGTAT
>JAATGK010000207.1 GCA_015654715.1 Alphaproteobacteria bacterium | reverse complement strand
GAGCCGCGGGCGCTGCCGCCGGAGCCGCGGCTGGCATGGAGGGCGTCGGATCGGCGCGGCTGGACGTCAGCGCGCTCAGCACAAGGGCCACGAGAAGGCCCGTCAGGGTACGATTGTTCAGGTGCATCACGAACGATTTTTCCCAATCACGGCCCGGTTTTAGCCGGGTCGGAAAGATAAGCAAATCCGGTTATGGATCAAGGACGGCCGTAGGAGAAGACATCTTCCGGAAACAGGCTGAACGGCTGGATCGCCGAATCCGAGGTCTTCAGCTTGAATCGCAGGACGAAGTTGGTGGACGGCTTCAAATCGCGGTCTGCGGTGTATTTCCGGTGATAGCCCAGGGAAATTCCAAGACATTCATCTTCGTAACCGAGCCCGAACTCGGTATCGAGGGTCTGATCGGCGATCAAATCGCGACGGATGGCCGCAAACCCCTGCCAGTTGCGGTAGAAGTTAACATCGACCTGCGCGTTGATTTCCTGGCGCGCCGGCAGACCAGTGGTCGGCGTGAACTGGGTTTGCGCCAGTTGGACGTAGCTGATGCGGGTCGCCGACCGGCCAAAGGTTCCCGTTAAATACACTTCATTACGCTGCACATTACCGGTCTGTTCATCTATGTCGATGCGATTGGTAAGGTCGATGTAAGGTTGGAACTTGAGGCTGAAGCGGCCGATCAGGTCGGAATGCTCGCCACTGAAGCCGGCGCCGGGAATGCCGGTCAGCGCCGGGTCCGCCTTGAGGCGGAAGGCCTGGCCGACCAATGCCTCGGCATAGCCGGATTCGAAGCGGGTTTCGGCGCGCAGGCCGAAATTGGCGCGCGGCCCCGACACCGCCAAATCGTAGCCCGGCACCTGGTCAAAGCTCAAAAGATTATTATCGTCGATTTCGATGTTTTGACTGTCTTCGTTCGGAATGCCGGCGCTGTTGCCGCCGTAAGGCTGACCGATGAGCTGCACGATCGGTTCCAGCACCACCGCGCGGCTGCCGAAATTGTTGATGAACGGCCAGCGCCAGTCGAGGGCGGCATAAGGCAGGCCGCGGGTCTGGTAATGGCTCGCGCCCGGCTCGTAGAGCGAATCGGTGTGATAGACGTCGCCGCGGGCGTCGAGCGCGAAGGTCCACATCATGCCGTTGCCGGACACGGTCGGCAGTTGCCAGTTCGCTTCGGCGGTCATGCGCTGGTCGTTGGCGCCGGTATCGCGCGTCAGCGCCACGGAGTTGACATCGAGTCGGAACCGCCCGCCGGCCACTTTCTCCAACGGAATGTAGGTGTATTCGATCAGCGGCAGCGGCACCGCAAAGGTGCGGTTGTCGTCGGAGGCCCTGAGGCCCTGGAAGAAATAGCCGGAGATCGAGAAGCGGCTGCGGCCTTGCTCGCCGGTGAAGAACAAGTCCGATGTCAAGCGATCGAGCTGGCTGATGTCGTAGCGCTTCAAATAGGTGTCGTAGGACGATAGCTGCGCGTCGTAGCCGAACGACCAGGTATCATCGAGCGCGGCGCGTCCCGAACCGAACAAGTGAGTATAATACTGCGTATGAGACTCGCTGATGGCGCCGTTGGGATTGTGCGCCACCGAGCCCTGCAGCCACATACCGCCCTCATTCCAGCGCTGGCGGTATTCGCCCTCCAAGACTTGTCCGCCCTTGGTCGTGAACATCGGCTCGATGGTCGCGTCGCGGCTTTTCGACATCGCCCAGTAATAGGGTAGGGTGATGAAATAGCCGTTGGCGCTCGACGAACCGACGTCGGGCAAGAGAAAGCCGCTGGAGTAGTGCACCGTCGGATCGGGCTCGGCGAGATAGGGCGTGTAGAACACCGGCACGCCGAAGGCGTCGAGCGTGGCGTCGTGGAATTTGATGCGGTGCTTTTCCTGGTCGTGCTCGACGCGGCCGGCGCGGATCTGCCAGGTCGGCACGCGTTGGCCCGGCTTGTTGCAGATCTTGCACGGCGTATAGGCGACGTTGCGCGCGATGGTATAGCGGCCTTCCTTGCGCTCGGCGCGGGAGGCCACCATGCGGGCGTTGCCGCCCAGCAGCGCACCGAAGCCTTGCATGACGCCGTCGCGCATCTTCTGGGTCAAGACGACGTGGCTGGCGAAGGCGACGTTGCCGCCTTTGTCGAGCAGCGAAACGTGGCCGTCGGCGGTGACGATGTCGGTGTTCTGGTTGTAGGTGACGCTGTCGGCAAACAGAATGCGCCCGTCATAGTCGATTTCGACATGACCTTCGGCCGTCACCACTTTGGTCTTGTCGTCGTAGACGGCCCGGTCCGCTTGCAGCAGCATGTCGTTGTCGGCCGCCGCCTCGTCGGCGCGCGCGCACGGGCTCAGCGCCGCAAACGCGAGGCTGGTACCGAGCAGGAGCCGCTTCAGGTCCGGTGTCATCCGTCCTCCTGATGGAAGACGAGCGTCATGCCGATCAGGATGGCCGCCGCTGCCGGAGCCGTGGCGGCAAGCCAGGCGGGCAGGATAGCCGATTGACCGAGCGCGCGCGTCAAATCCGTGAAAAAGTACACGCCAAACCCCGACAAGGCACTGATCAGAACGACGCTCCCCAGCCCGCCGGTTCGCGACAGGCGCAGCGAGAAGCTGGCGGCCATGAACACCATGGCGGCGAGGAGAACCGGCAGAGTCAGCAGCGAATAGAGATAAAGCCGGTATTTGATGGCCGAAAACCCGGCGCTTTCCGCCGACTGGATGAAGTGCGGCAAAGCCCAGAACGACAAGGTATCGGGCGGGGCGAAGCTTTCCTGAATACGTTCGGCCGTCAGCGTCGTTTTGGAGTAATAGCGGTCATAGTGCTTCGGGATGCCGTCGGGCCCGCTCACCCAGGCGTCGGACATGACCCAGGCGCCATCGGCCAGTTGGGCGCTTTTGGCATCGATCCGCCCCTCGACATGGTCATTTACCCCGTAGAGGAAAACGATCACGTCATTGAGATGGCCGCCTTGGTCGGCCACCGACAGGGCATGGATCACGCTTTGCGCGTCGGGGGCGCCCTGGCGCAGCCACAAGCCGTTGTTCGAGATCGAAAGCTGCGACGACTGGCCTTTGATGTATTTGGCTTCAAGCGCCGAGAACTGATTCAGCATCACCGAGGAAACCGGCGTCACCGCGACCACCACGAAGACGCCGAGGCCGATCGCCACGGCGAGCGGGGGCATCAAAAAGTCCCAGGCCGAAACGCCGGCAGCGCGGGTGGCGACCAGCTCCTGGCTGCGCGACAGCCGCACGAAGCAGAACACGCCGCCGAGCAGCACCGCGAAAGGAAGCAGCTTGATGCCGAGTTCGGGGAGTTGCAGCAGCGCCATGGCGATCACCGCGCCGGTGGAGACCCCGCTTCCCGCCACGCGGTTGATCAGATTCACGATGTCGATCGAGAAGGTGAGCACCAGGCAGGCCATGTAGACCATGCCGACACCGAACGCGAACTGGCGGGCGAGATAGCGATAAAGGGTCCACGACCAGCTCATGCCGCGGCCCCCGTGGGTGTTGATGTCGCCGCCTCGCTGTCGCCCGGCTTGGGAAATCCGCCCGACAGCACGATCGTGGCCACGACAATGCCGATCAGCGGCAGCGCATAGAACAGGATGCAAAACGCCGAATTGCCGGACGCCAGTCCGGCAACGCCATAGCCGGCAATGCGCAGCACGGTGGCGGCGAAGCAGGCGATGGTCATGCGCAACAGTTGGGCGCCGCGGGCGCGCCGTCCTTGGGTTACGGCGGCAAGTGCGATGAGGGCAAAGGCGAAGCAATAGAAGGGTTCGGAAATCCGGCTGTGAGCCTCGGCGATATAGGCGCGGCGCGTCTTGGGCTTCAGGTTCGGGTCGGGATTGAGCAGTTCGCCGATGTAGAGTTCCGGCACCTTGCGTTCCGCCACCGGTGCGGTCGAGGCGAACTGGTCGAGGTCGAAGACATAGCGCTGGAACTTGAGCACGTTCAGCCGCGCGCCGCCGCGGGCCGAGCGCTGGATGTCGCCGTCGTTCATGACCAGCCGCGGCCCAGCCGGCGTCTGCACGATGCGTCCGCTTTCGGCGAGATAGGTGATCGGCGCTTTCGCAATGCGATTGTCATGCACCAAGGCGCCGTGAATGGTGCCGTCGTTGTCGATGGCGCGGATGAAGACGGTGAGGCCTTTGGTCTGCGTGTTGAAGGTGCCTTCGTTGAGCACGGCGGTGGAAATGTTGGCGCGGATGTCGAACAGTGTCGCGTTCAAGGTGCGCTGACCCGCCGGCGCCAGATACAGGCTGCAGGCCCAGGTGAGCGCCATCACGATGACCGCCGCCATCAGCACCGGCACCGCAAGCTGGACCCGGCTGAATCCGGCCGAGGCCATCACCACGAGTTCGCTCTCGGCGTTGAGCCGCGACAGGGCGTAAAGCGCGCCGAAGAAAAAGGCGAGCGGCAGGATGATGACGAGCAGGCTCGGCACGATCAGCATCGAAAGATACCCGAACGTCGTCGCCGACTGGCCGCGATTGATGATGAGGTCGAGCAGCCGGAGCGCCTGGGTCAACCAGATGACGCACGTCATCAGGAACGCGAACAGCGCCACCGGGCCGATCAACTGTTTCAGGACGTAGAACGACAGCCGCCGCATAAGCTTTCCAGATGCGCCCCAACGGGCCTAAGAATCGAACCCGGCCCGGGCCGAGGCGTAAGATTTGCCCCCGGGATGATTCGACATAAACTATCACTCCCTTCTTTAGCATTCCCATGTGGCCCCAAGGCAACCCAACCCTACGGCATCGGCCCGAGCCCAATTCAGGAGAGATACCAATGCAGTTCACCTTTGCCGCCGCGGCGGCTGTGGAAACCGGCGCCCTGGTGGTCGGTGCGACCGAGGGTCCTGAGCTGCTGCCGGCGGCGGCAAAAGCCGAGCGGGCAAGCCGCGGCGCGGTCGGGCGGGCGCTGGCCGCCTCCCGGTTCACGGGAAAGTCGGGGCAAAGCGTGGAAATCCTGGCGCCGGCGGGGCTGAAAGTGTCGCGGCTGATCGTCGTCGGACTCGGCAAGGCTGAGAATTTCGATGCGGCGGCAGCCGAGGAGCTGACGGCCGCTGCGCTGGGTCGGATCAAGAGCGGCACCGAGACCGAGGTCGTCGTCGATCTCACCGGCCTCAAAGGGTCCAAGCTGGAAGGGGTTGATCTGGCAGCCCATCTCGCGCTCGGCGCGAAACTGAAGAGCTATACGTTCGACCGCTACCGCACCAAGGATCTCGAAGAGCGTGCCCAGACCCTCAAGAAGATTACGATTTCGACAGGTGAGGCGGCTGCCGCCCGCCGTGCCTTCGCCCGCCTCGAAGCCGTGGCGGACGGCGTGTTCCTCGCCCGCGACCTCGTCAACGAGCCGCCGAATGTGCTGTCGCCGGTGGAATTCGCCCGCCGCGCCAAGGGACTGGCGAAGCTCGGCCTCAAGGTGACGGTGCTCGGTGAGGCCCAGATGAAACGGCTCGGCATGGGCGCGCTGCTCGGCGTCGGCCAGGGCAGCGAGCGCGAAAGCCAGCTTTTGGTGCTGCAATGGAACGGCTCGCGCCGCAAAACCTCCGCCCCGGTGGCCTTCGTCGGCAAGGGCGTGTGTTTCGATTCCGGCGGCATCAGCCTCAAGTCCGGCGCTGGCATGATGGGCATGAAGGGCGACATGGGCGGCGGCGCCGCGGTGATCGGCACCCTCAGGGCGCTGGCGGCACGTAAAGCCAAGGTCAATGCGGTCGGCGTCATTGGCCTGGTCGAAAACATGCCGGACGGTAAAGCGCAGCGTCCCGACGATGTCGTGACCTCGATGTCGGGCCAAACCATCGAGGTTCTCAACACCGACGCCGAGGGCCGCCTCGTGCTCGCCGATGCGCTGTGGTACGCGCAATCGAAGTTCAAGCCGCGGCTGGTGGTTGATCTGGCGACGCTAACCGGCGCCATCATGGTTGCGCTCGGGTCGGAACATGCCGGTCTGTTCGCCAACGACGACACTCTGGCCGCCAACCTGACCGCGGCGGGCAAGGCCGCGGGCGAGCCGGTGTGGCGGATGCCGCTCGGCAAGGGTTACGACAAGCTGATCAAGTCCAAGATCGCCGACATGAAAAATATCGGCGGCTCCCATGCCGGTTCGATCACCGCGGCCCAGTTCATCCAGCGCTTCGTCCAGGAAAAGACCCCGTGGGCGCATCTCGATATCGCCGGCGTCGCCTGGCAGGACGGCGAGCAGAAGCCGCTGATCCCGAGCTGGTCGACCGGCTGGGGCGTGCGGATTCTCGACCGGCTGGTGGCGGATAATTACGAGGATTAAATTCATCCGAGCACGGACGGAATATCCCGCGCACCGTGCAGCACACGCACGATGCGCGGCGGGTGCGTCCCGGAGTTGTAATAGAGAATGTACGGATAGCCGGTCAGGACGAAGAACCTGAGCGGTTCGTCCGCGTACTCGGGACGTACAAGGCCGATTTCGGGATGCTCACCAATTCTTCTTGCCGCCGTTACGACCGCATCGCGCAAGCCTTGCGCTGCCGCCGGGTTGTCCTTTGCGATCCAGCGCACGGCATCT
>JAATGK010000390.1 GCA_015654715.1 Alphaproteobacteria bacterium | reverse complement strand
TCGATGTTGAGGATGTCGCCGTCCTTGAGCGGGCGGTCCGCCGGCATACCGTGACAGACGACATGATTGATCGAAGTGCACAGCGTGTATTTGTAGCCGCGATATCCCAGGCAGGCCGGAATGGCGCCGTGATCGACCATGTAATTGAAAGCAATTTCATCGAGATAGGCCGTGGTCACGCCGGGTTTCACCTCGGGGACCAACATATCGCAGACCTCGGCGGCGAGCCGCCCGGCCCGGCGCATGCCCTCGAAATCCTTTTCGGTATGGAGCGC
The DNA here is from genome assembly GCA_015654715.1 of Alphaproteobacteria bacterium. Lineage (GTDB taxonomy): Bacteria > Pseudomonadota > Alphaproteobacteria > Micropepsales > Micropepsaceae > Rhizomicrobium. The sequence continues at coordinate 2,830 of JAATGK010000390.1, read as the reverse complement.
CACGGCGAAATGGGCCCGGCGGGCGGCTTCGAAAACTTCGGAAACTTGCATCAGCGCAACTTCAACTCATCTAAGACAAACCTCAATCTAGGATGACACTGCCGTGAATTCCAGCACACCAGTATTATTCCTGATGTGCTGGTAGTGGTGCTGGCTCAGGCGCGATAGCGAGCGGCGGCATGTTCCTGGCGGAAATTAGGGATCATTGCCTGACGAGCCGCTTCGGCCGCAAGCCACTGGGTTTCGTCGGGTAAGGGCGGAATAGTCACTGCTTCGCGGCGGTCAAAGCCGACCAAGGCTGCATCCACCAGTTCGTCCACCGCCATCACGCCTTGGATTTGGTTGACGTCGACGCCAATGCGCTCCCAGATTTCGGTCCGGGTGGCGGCTGGCAACACCGCCTGTACGTAGACGCCCTTCGGCGCCAGCAGCAGGTTCAATGCTTGCGACAAGCGCAGAACAAAAGCCTTGGTGCCGCCATAGGCTTCGAAACCCAATTCCGGGGTCAACGCCAGAATGGACGCGACGTTCACAATGGCGCCGCGGCCGAGCTGGGCCAGACGCTTGGCGGCAACATTGGCCAGACGTGCCGGCGCCGTCACGTTAATCGCGATCAGCCGCGACACGTCGTCGGGCGATTGGTCCAAAAAGCTGCCCGGCAAGGCAATGCCCGCATTATTGATCAGAATTTCGATACTGGAGTCGCTGGCGAGGCGAGTCTCGATTGCCGCAAGATCGGCCGGATTGGTCAGATCGGCCGGAACGACATCGACCGAGACGCCCGTTTCCTTCTCGAGCCGAGTGGCGAGGGCCGTCAAACGGGTGCGATCACGCGCCACCAAGGTGAGATCGGCGCCCCGCTTGGCAAACCGATCGGCGTAGACGGCGCCGATGCCGGAAGACGCGCCAGTGATAAGAACATGCTGTTTGCTCATGGAATTTTCCCTTTTCGAGCTTATATTACGACCATCATGATTGTTTACATGATGAGCGTACTGAATAAATTCAAGGGTGGAGACCGGGAAAAATGAAGGTCAGCCGCGAGCAGGTTGCCGAGAACCGCAAGAAGATCGTTGCCACCGCCAGTCGCCTGTTCCGCGCCCGCGGCTTCGAAGCGGTCAGTGTCGCCGACATCATGAACGAGGTCGGTCTGACCCATGGCGGCTTTTACGGCTATTTCAAATCGAAGGACGAACTGATCGCCCACGCCTTGGGCGAAACCAGCTCGCCATGGTCCGGAAAAAACCTGAGTCAGATCGCCGACACCTACCTTTCGCCGGGGCATCGGGACAATCCCGGAACGGGATGCCCAACGGCGGCGCTGGCGGCCGACATCGCGCGCATGACGCCTGCGGTGCGCGGTGCCATGACAGAGGTATTGCAGCGGCAAATCGACGTCATGACCAAGGTGGCCGGCTCACGCGAGCAGGCCATTGGCCTCTTTGCGGCTCTGGTTGGCGGCCTTACGCTGGCGCGTATGACCAAGGATGAGCGCTTGTCCGACGAAATCCTCGCGGCGACGCACGCCTTTGTGATGGAGCGCCAATGACTGCGAATCCCACCGCCGCCGTGCTGGTGATCGGCAATGAGGTCCTTTCCGGCCGTACGCAAGACACAAACTCGAACGCGATTGCACGCTTTCTCGCTCCTTTGGGCGTCACGCTGAAGGAAGTCCGGGTGGTCGGCGACTTCGAAGAGGCCATCGTCGAGGCGCTCAATGCCTTGCGGGCGCGCTTTGACTACGTCTTCACCACCGGCGGCATCGGCCCCACCCATGACGACATCACTGCCGACGCGGTGGCCAAGGCGTTCGGAGTCGGGATCGATTTTCATCCCGAGGCATTGGCGCTGCTCGCCGCCCGCTTTGCCGACCCGAACGATTTCAATTCCGCGCGCCGCCGCATGGCCCGCATCCCCGATGGCGCCAGTCTCATCCGCAACCCGGTGTCGGCCGCGCCGGGGTTTCAGATCGGCAATGTTTTCGTTCTCGCGGGTGTGCCGTCGATCATGCGCGCCATGCTCGAAGATATTGCGCCCCGGCTGACGCGCGGGCGGCCGGTCCTCAGCATCACGGTGGCCGCGCAAGTTGCGGAAGGAGCAATCGCCGGGCCATTGGCTGCGATCCAGGCGCGCTTTCCCGATATCGCCATCGGCTCCTATCCGGTTTACCGCAGCGATGGCTATGGCGTGCAGTTGGTGGCGCGAGGGTTCGAACCCGCTCAAGTAGAAACAGTTGCCGCCGAACTCACGGCGATGTTGCAAGCGGCTGGCGGCCAGCCGGAGCGGCTTTCACCCTAACGGCGAAGCAATTGCTGCCGTATGCGTTGGTCATGGCAAAATGGCGTAAACGGTGTATCGTGCGTTTTACAGAAAAACGGGCGACTGGCCCTGGGGCTTGGGTAGTACAAAGCGGTAATTCATAGGAGCGCTTCCCGAAAAGTGGGAACTGGGTTTCGGATCAGAAGCGCGACAATCAATTAGGAGCGCTTCCCGAAAAGTTGGAACCGGTTTTCGGACAAGAAGCGCGACAATCAATAAAGGCGGAATACCGCTAAGTGGGTGGGGTGTATGCGTAGGTTGTGGTTGGCGATCGCCATTGGTGTTGGTGTTACCGCCGCCGGTGTGGCCGTAGCCGATAATCTGACCAGCTCCAAGCAAACCGACTTTTTCGCGCCCGGCAAGCATCAGTTCTATGTCTGATGCCAAGGCGGCAGCGACTATACCGCCGTCGAGCGCGGTTCCTCGGCCGAAGACGCTCAGATGCGCCTTTCCAACGGCGTCAAAGCCAAAGGCCGCCCCGCCTGCTGGCCGGTCTGGCAAGGCAAGATTT
>JAATGK010000430.1 GCA_015654715.1 Alphaproteobacteria bacterium | reverse complement strand
CGCCAGACGCCGTCGCCGTCATAGAAGCCGGCCGCTTCCTGCAGCTTGCTGCCGCATTCGAAAATGCCCGACAGCGCGATGTCGCGGAACGGGTTGCCACCCTTCGGCCCCTTGAGCGCGGTTTCAAACACGTTCCACTGCTCGATTTTCGCAGGCGGACGCGAACGTCCGAACGCCGGTGCGGCAAGCGAAGCGGTGGCGAAGGCGAGGGCGGTGCGGCGGGTGATGGCAGACAAGGTGCGAATCCGAAAAACGGGCGGCCAGTATGCCCGGTCCGCCCGCTTCAGGAAACGTGTCTAAATAGGACTAGATGAGATCGCGCAGTGTTACCTTGATGTCCTTGGCCGCGCCGCCGTGATTGACCGTGAAGGTCACCACCGTGCCGGGCGCAGCCGTGCGCAGCTTGATGCGAACGTCAGGCAGTTTCAGCGTGCCCGCCGGTACGCCGTCGACCGCGGTAATCAGATCATCCGGGGCAAGTCCGGCTTGCTCGGCCGGTGCGCCCTTGGTGACGGCGGCGATCTTGAAGCCGGTTCCGGCGACGTTGAGCCACAGCCCGGCGCGATCATAAGTGCCGGTATCGGGCACCGGCGCCGGCCGCGGCTTCAGGTACATGATGCGGGTATTGTAATCGAAGGTGACGACGAAGCGTTTCAGGATGCCGCCGCCGACATTGGCGGAATAATCGGCCCCGGCAAAGGCGCCTTTCTCCTGATTCGCCAGCGCCCCCACCACCGGCCCGATGGTCACGTCGCCGATGGTCATGTCTTTGATACGGGTGATGTAACCCGTGGACGGACCGCCGACGCCCCAGCCGTCCACCGCAGCGACGCCTTTGGCGTGGCTTTCGCGCAGCTTGTTGGTCTCGGCAAAGGGCTTGGTGATGGTCAGTTCCGAGCGGGCGCCGGTGTCGATGTCGAATTTGGCCGGGATGCCTTCGATGGTGCCGGTGACCTCGGGGATATGATCGTTGAAGACGAATTTCACCGGCGTCCCGGCGTCTTTGGGATCGAATTTGGCCGGATCGATCAAGGTCAAGGTGGCGGCGCCGTAATCGATGCGGGTGACGAAGCGGCGGAAGGTCTCATAACCGACCATGCCGGGCATCGGCACGCCTTCGATGTCGCCCAGTTTGTCGAGCGGGAAGACAATGGCGAGCTGGTTCGTCACCGTGGCGGCGCCGACCGAAAACTCGAGACCGTTGGCAAAGCCGCCTTCCATCACGCCTTCGCCGGCGCCGGTGCCGGGCAGCTTGCCTTCAACCTTGATGCCGAGGGCGCGAGCGAGCGGCGGGGTGAGAATGTCGCGTCCGCCGGTATCGAAGATGAAGATGAACGGGCCTTTGCCGTTGACCTTGGCCTCGCCGTAGATGTGGTTGTTGACGATCTGGATCGGGATGGTGGTGGATGCCGCGCCGCCGGCGATCGCAAAGTCGGTCACCACGGTTTTGGGCATGGCAAAGGCGCTATCGGGCTGGATGCCGAGGAATGTCACTTTGGTGACCTTGATGGTCTGCACATACTGCGCCCCGGCGCCGGTATCGATCAGGATCTTGTGCGGAATTTTCACGCCGTCTTCGCTGCCGTAATCGGACAGCGTGGTGATGACGGTTTGCGGACCCTGCGTCTCGACGATCTTGACGAGGAAGTGGGTGGCGGTATCGAACCACGCCTCGAAGGACTTGCCGCCCTTGGGCGTGATGGTCAGCACGTCGAAGCGGCCACTGGAATTGGTGACTTCGCCGTGGCTGGTGACGGCGGCGCCGCCATGATCGGGTTGCCACCACAGATTGGCGTTGCGATAGGCGTCGTTGGTGGCCAGCACCACCGCGTCGCCGCCTTGCTGCTCGGTGATGGTGCCGGAGGTATCGCGCTGCCACGGCGTCTTGCCGTCGAAGCCGTTGGCGCCTTCCGCCGGGCCGACTTTGAAGGCGCTGACCGAGCGTCCGTTATGAAGGTCGTTCACCGCATGGGTGGTGCCGGTCAGGCCGTTGCCGGCATAGTCGGCGTCGATGCTGACCGCGGCCTTGGCGTCCCAGGCGCTGCCGCCGGTGGCAGCCTTGTTGGCTTGAAACACGTCGTCGGCGGAACCGGCCGCCAAAGCTGCGACCGAAGTGGCCGTCAGGGCTGCGAATGCAGCAATGGTCAGGCGCATGTGGTACTCCCCTCAAGTCAAGTGAGGATGTAGGTAGCGTCAGCTCAAAGGACAATATGCGCGCTGTTCAATTTTGTCTTGCGGCGACAGCATTTGTCGCGACTACCCTGTGCTTTCCGGCACTTGCGGCGCCGCAGCGAGTCGTTTCGACGTTCCTGTGCACCGACGAATACGTCTTTCGCCTGGTGCCGCGGGCGCACATTGCGGCGCTGTCCTACGAGGCGGTCGACCGCAAGCCGGTGGTCTCGACCATCGCCGACAAGGCGCTTGGGATGCCGGTGATCCGGCCTTCGACGGAAACCGTGCTGCGGCTGAAACCCGATCTCGTCGTGATGTATGCCGGGACCAATCCCCGTCTGCATCTCAGTCTCAGCCACCTCGGCGTACCGGTCCTGGATGTGCCGTGGGCCAATTCGCTTGCCGATGTGCGCACGGTGACCAAAATGCTCGGCGACAAGCTCGGCGCCCGTGATCGCGCCGCAGCGCTGCTGGCCGAAATGGACGCCAAAATCGCGGCCGCCAGGGCAGGGGCCCCGCGCCCGCCGGTACGGACCATCCTTTACGAGCCGCAAGGCTACGCGACGGTAGCGGGCGTCACCGAAGAAGTGATGCAGCTCGCCGGTTTGGTTAACGCCGTCCCGCAAGGCAAGCTCACCCGGGCCGGGCAATTGCCGGTGGAAGCCGTGATCGCCGCCGCGCCCGAGCTGCTGATTTTGGGCGGTGAGGAACGCAGCGGCTCCGCCCGCGCCTACGCCGTTTTGCACCATCCCGCCTTCAAGGCTTTGGCCGGCCGCACCCACATGGAATTCACCCAACTGACCCCGCTGCTCTGTCCCGGCCCGTGGTCGCTCGACAGCGCCGAAACGCTGGTGAGGCTGGGCCGGGCGGCGCGGACGCGATAGCTACTTCCTCTCTCTTTCCTCCCTCGCGGTGCTCAACATGCGAAGCCGCACTCCGCTCGAATAGCGGGGGAGGAAAGACGTCGGGCCGGCCGGGAATGACAATTTTCGATTGGGATGACAGGTTGCCCCTGATCCCCTACATTCCTCCCCATCGCACCGGAGAGGGAACGCGGGTGGAAATCCCGTGGCTGCCCCCGCAACTGTAGCGGCCTCACGCGGACGGTCACTGGCGGCAACGCTGGGAAGGCCACCGCAATTTCAGCCGCAGAGCCAGGAAACCTGCCGGAGCGTGTCGTCCATCTTGTGGCCGGGGTGCGCCATGGGAAGCCGGCTGACCGGCGGCGGCGACAGAAAGGCCGTGATGGACGCGACGACCGTCTCGTTTCTACAGACTAGCCTCAGGCACCGGGCGCGCTGGCTGATCGTGCTGGGAGGCGCGGCGCTGGTGTTCGGGCTGTGGTCGTTCCTCTTGGGATCGGCCGATTATAGCCCCCACGAATTGTTGACCGGCCTCGTCACCGGCAAAGGCGCCGCCGGTATCATCGCCCAGGAAATTCGTCTGCCGCGGGCGGCGCTGGCTTTGATCGTTGGCGCCGCCTTAGCGGGCAGCGGTGCCGCGTTGCAGGGATTGTTCGTCAATCCGCTGGCCGAACCGGGCGTCACCGGCGTGACCTCTTGTGCCGGGCTCGGCGCCGTGGTGGCGATGTATTTCGGTCTCGTCACCCTGCACCCGCTGACCTTGCCGGCGTTTGCGATTGCCGGGGCATTGGTTTCTGCCGCGATCCTGTACGCTTTGTCGAAAAGCGGCGCCGGAGCGGTCTCGCTCGTCTTGGCCGGCGTCGCGATCGGCAGTTTCGCCACCGCCCTCACCGCGCTGGCGCTGTCGCTCTCGGCCAATCCCTATGCCATGAGCGAGATGGTGCTGTGGATGATGGGCTCGCTGAAAGACCGCACCCTGAACGATCTCGCCTTTGCCTTGCCGCTCACCGCGGTGGGACTAGCGCTGCTGGCGTCCACCGGCCGCGGGCTGGATGCGCTGACGCTCGGCGAAGAGGCGGCGCGTTCGCTTGGCGTCAACGTGACGTCGCTGCGGGCGCGCGTCGTGCTTGGCGTAGCTTTGGCGACCGGGGCGGCAACGGCGGCGGCTGGCGCCGTGAGTTTCGTCGGCTTGGTGATACCGCATCTGCTGCGGCCGTTGTTCGGCCATCAGCCGTCGCGGCTGATCTTGCCCTCGATGATCGGCGGGGCGGCGATGGTGGCGGCGGCCGATGTCGCGCTGCGCCTGATCGCGCCCGACGGCCAGCTTCTGCTCGGTGTCGTCACCGCCATGCTGGGGGCGCCGTTCTTCCTCTGGCTGATCCTGAAGCTGAGGCGCCAGCCATGAGCGTGAGGTTCGAACAAGTCTCGGTTTCGTTCGGTCATCGCGCCGCGCTGTTGCAGGTTTCGGCGACGCTGGAGGCAGGTACGGTCACCGGCATCATCGGCCCCAATGGCGCCGGCAAGACGACGCTGTTGCGCGCCGCGCTGGGTTTGCAGCCGGTCAGTCACGGCACGGTGCGCGTGCTCGGAAAGCCGCTCACCGAGTGGCCGCGCGAGGCGCTGGCACGCGCCATGGCTTATCTGCCGCAAGGTGGCGAGGCGCGCTGGCCGATGCGGGTAGCGGATCTCGTGCTGCTCGGCCGCTTGCCGCATCGTGCCGCCTTCGGCCCGCCCGATCTCAAAGACCGCGTCGCGGCGCTGGATGCCTTGGCGCGCTGCGATGCCAGCCCATACGCGAACCGCCGCATGGACGAGCTCTCGGCCGGCGAACGCGCCCGGGTCTTGTTCGCGCGCGCCCTGGCGACGGGCGCCGCGGTGCTGCTGGCCGACGAACCGGCTGCGTATCTCGATCCCAGCCACCAGCTCCGCTTGATGGAGCTTTTGCGCGAAGAGGCCCGCCGCGGCACCGCCGTCGGTGTCACATTGCACGATTTATCGCTCGCCGCCCGCCATTGCGACCGCATTCTGGTGCTGCAGGACGGCCGTCTCGTCGCCGACGGCCCGCCGCCGCAGGCCTTGGCCGATGCCACGCTGGCGCGCGTCTTCCAGATCGCTCGGGCCGACGATTCCTTGGGACTGGGGGCCTTCCGCCGCCTCTGATCTGCCATTTTGTCGGCCGTACACTTCTGTGGTGCAATTCGGGGAGGGCTCAAATGTCGAACGACAATGTTGTGGGCGTGGGCAAGCGGCCGCTGTCGGTATGGATTCTGTGCATCATCAATTGGTTGCTGGCGGCGTTCCTGATCGCCAGCGGCTTCGTTGCCGTGAGCCGCGGCTATTCGGTTGCGCAGGCGGCGTTTGTCGGCATTGCCGGTCTCGTCATCAGCATCGCCGCACATGCGACGTGGTACGGCTCCCGCTGGGGGCGTCTCGCCCTTTTGGCCTTGCTGACGGTGTTTCTCGGCCTGCTGATCGCGCAGTCGGTGATGTACATCGATTGGGCCGATGACGTCGGATACAGCGGCCGCGGGGTCAACGCCGCCATCCTGCGCGCCGCCTTGTCACTTGCTTGGCTGGTGCTGAACTATATCTTCCTGTTCCGCAAACCGGCACGGACGTTCTTCGCATGACTCTCAATGTTGCAGTGATCGGATACGGCCTCGGCGGACGCGTGTTTCATGCCGACCCGGTGCCGCGAACCGAAGGTCTGAGGCTCGTGGCGATCGTTTCGACGCGCACCGCGGACATCGCCCGCGATCATCCCGGCGTGCCGGTGGTGGCCGATCCCGAAAGCGTCTTCGCCGATCCGTCGATCGATCTGATTTCGATTTCGACGCCCAACACGGCGCATTTCGATCTCTGTTCGCGGGCATTGGCGGCCGGCAAGCATGTCGTGGTCGACAAGCCGTTCACCGTCACCGCGGCCGAGGCGCGCGAATTGAAGAAGCGGGCGGCAGCAGCGGGGCGCCTTCTCACTGTGTTCCACAATTTCCGCTACTACGCCGATTACAAGGCGCTGCAAACGATGATCGCCGACGGTACGCTGGGCGACATCGCCTATTTCGAATCTCATTTCGACCGCTGGGCGCCGAAGGTCCCCGATGCTTGGCGCGAGAAGCCGGGCGCCGCCACCGGCACGTGGTGGGACCTCGCACCGCATCTCATGGATCAGGCGCTGCAACTGTTCGGCAAACCGATTGCCATCACTTGCGATCAGGCGATCCAGCGTCCCGGCGGCGGCGCCATCGATTTCTTCCACGCGCTGCTGCGCTACGAGAAGCTGCGCGTCGTGCTGACGAGCTGTTTCCTGGCGCCGGCGGAGGAACTGCGTTTCGTCGTGCATGGCAGTAAGGCGAGCCTGACCAAATACGGCATCAATTTGCGCGATGGCGTCGACCCCAACCCCGGCACGCTGACCTTTCCGGACGGCACGACGCGGGCGGCGCCGGCGGGCAAGGCCGACAGCCGTGCCTTCTACATCGCGGTGCGCGACGCCATTCTCGGTACCGCGCCGCAGCCGGTGACGCTTGATGAAGCCATCGCGGTGATGGACGTGCTCGAAGCCGGCGACAAAAGCGCGGCCGAACGGCGCGAAGTGGCGCTATGAGCCGCTTCAACGTCGCCCTGATCGGTTACGGCTTGGCCGGCCGTGTCTTTCATGCCCCGTTGATCACTGCCACCGAAGGCTTGCATCTCGCCGCCATCGTTTCGAGCCGCGTGGGCGAAATCGCCGCCGCTTATCCCGGCGTCAAAGCTGTTCGCGATCCGCAAGCGGTGTTCGCTGATCCTGTGATCGATCTCGTCGTGGTGGCGACACCGAACGAGTCGCATTTCGATCTTGCGGCGCGGGCGCTCGCAGCGGGCAAGCACGTCGTGATCGACAAGCCGATGGCGCTCACGTCGGTTGAGGCGAAGAAGCTGATCGGCAAAGCCCGCGGCCGTCTTCTCACCGTTTTTCACAATCGCCGCTGGGACGGCGATTTCCTCACCCTGAAGAAACTGGCGCGCGAAGGCACGCTCGGCCGCGTCGCGTATATGGAATCGCGCTTCGATACCTATCGCCCCAAAGTGCAGGATCGCTGGCGCGAGCGCGCCGGCGCCGCGACCGGAACCTGGTACGATCTCGGATCGCATTTGCTTGATCAGGCGCTGCAGCTTTTCGGAAAGCCGCTGGCGATTTCGGCCGATCTGGCGGCCCGGCGCACCGGGGCTTTGACCACGGACTATTTCCATGTCGTTCTGCGTTACGCGACGACGCGCGTGGTGCTTGCCGGTGATTCCCTGGCGCCGACGGATGTGCGGTTTGTCGTTCATGGCAGCGGCGCCAGCTTCATCAAGCGTGGTCTCGATCCGCAAGAGAAAGGTTTGGCGGCGGGCCTGAAGCCCTCCGATGCCGCCTACGGGCTTGAAGCGGCCCCGGCGCAACTGGTGTTGCCGGGCGGTCGTGAACAAGCCGTCACCGTCGAACGCGGGCGTTACGGCGCCTTTTATGCGGGCGTTCGCGATGGGCTCCGCGGTACGGCGCCGCTTCCGGTGATGCCAAGTGAAGCGCTGGCGGTGATGGAGCTGCTCGAGGCCGCCGAAGCGGCGGCGCAAACCGGCCGCGAAGTGGCATTCGCTCTCTGATCGCGGCGATCGGGCTGGTACGTTCCGGTCCCTACATTCCGTAGGCGGATTAAAGCGACTTGAGCGCTGGACGACGCCCGCGACCAGCACTTAGCCCGGCGTGCCGATGACTCGATAAATGTCTGTTACGCGCGCAATCGGCGGCGGCGGCGAAGTGCGTCTCAGCGTCACAGAACTTATCTCCGCCTGCTTTTGACCTTCGCCAACTGGTTGCATTGCAACGTCAACATCGCGATCTTGTGATCGACGTGCAAGGTGCGACGCGGCCGCTCCAGGTGATGAAAATGGGTGCGATATCGCCGTCCGTCTGATGCCGCCGGAGCCGAATGCGCTGCGGGTGGTCCGCGGCGGGCGCGTTCACGCGATGCCCTCGGCGTCACCGGCGCATCTGGCGCGTTCCGGCGTGAGCGCGCGGCGGGCAGATTTCACCGGCCACTGCCGCGCGCTGCAAGCTTGCGAGCAAGTGGATTCCCTCGATTTTATGCAGGCTTTTCGCGGCATGCCAAAAGTTGGCACAGTCTCCATTCGCGCCGATTCGACAACGGCGCATTTGTCGTCCGGGCGCGGCGGCGCGCAAATTCGAAGCGCTCGCGGCCTTCGCAGGTGAGCCGAGCGGACCTCGAACCGACCGGTCGCGACGGAGGTTATGCGCCGGAGGTATGGCTCGTCTGCCACCCGGATTTGGCGAAAAATTTTGCATGTATAGGCCGTCATCGATCGCCGGATCGAGGCCGTTTCGCCGCGGCGTTATCCATGGATTTCCGTCGATTTCCCCCTTCCCCGGGATTTGCCGGACGACGCAGGCGGACTATCTTTATAGCGCCTCTAGCAGGCACCTATTGTCTCTGAGAACAAGAATGAACTGCGCACAAAAGAATGAGAACACAATGAAATCCGCACAGGGGTCGGGACCGGTCGACAGGCGAAAGCGTTCGCGCATGTTGGATGCCGAAGTCGGGCAATCCATCCGTGTACATCGCAAAAACGCAAAAATGACATTGCAAGGGCTCGCTGATCGGCTCGGCATCGCCTACCAGCAAGTTCAGAAATACGAGACCGGCGTTAATCGGGTTGGTGCAGGACGGTTGATGGAAATCGCCGAGATCCTGAACATCCCGGTGGCGAGCTTTTTCGAAACGCCACATGTGGCGGGTGAAGACGGCGGTAGCGCCGGTGTTGATTCGGAAGCCGCCGTGCAGAGCCGCCAAGTCGTGGTGGCGTTCACGCGCATCAAGGATCCGCAGAAGCGCAAAGCCGCGCTCGCCTATGTGCGTTCGCTATCGGACTCCGAAACGCCCTGATCGAAAACTCGGCCGCTAAGGCCCCGACGCCCGGTTGGGTGCTTGGCTAAAACAACGTCGGCTGGCCGTCGTCTTTCTTGGACGGCGGCTTGGCGGCGCGTTGCATGCCGAGCGCACGTTCCGACGTTTTGAGCAGCGCCTTCACCTCGTCCGGCGTGGCGGTCACTTCGCCGAGCCACATCGGCCAGTCGGCGGCTGCGAGCAGCGCCGGCATGCGATCGGTGATGGTGGCGATGAGATCGTTCGGCGGCACCGTCACCATGGCGAAGGTCAGCAGCGCGCCGCCGTGCGGTTCTCTGTTCATGTTGCTTTGGCGCTCCCACACCACCGCGATGCCGATTGGCGCGCCGTCCAGCGGCGTCAACACATGCTGCTCGGTTTTGGTTGGCGTAATCTCGCGGCCCTCGTTGAAACTGGTCACCGCGAGGATGCCGCGGCGGGCGGCGAAGGCGGCGCGGAATGCCGGTTTCACGTCGATGGTTTCGGCGCGGGCATGAATGTGCGGCTTGACCGTGGGGTCCTTGGCGCCGGGGGGTATCAACCCCCAGCGCATCCGCACCGCTTTGCGCTGGCCGCTGTCATCGCGAACGATCACCGACGCCAGCCGCATCGGCGTCACCGTCGCGACCCCATCGGGCCGGATCGAGGTTTGCAGGTCGGCAAGCCCGACCACCTCGCTCCAAGTCAGCATCTGCGTGATTTTCCCGCACATTTCCGGTGCTCGCTAGTGACAAGACCTGGCTTGCCGAGCCGTAGCTGCGCGGACCGAATTGGCCCGCCTGCGTTGCTACGCAACTTCGGCGCGGCAGCATCCGCTGCTGCGCAGCGTAGGCTGGTGACCCCGGCGTGACTCGAACACGCGGCCCTCGGTTTAGGAAACCGATGCTCTATCCTGCTGAGCTACGGGGTCTGGGGGCGAAAACTGCCCGTTCGCACCCTTAAGTGCAAGGTCGTTTGCGCCGCGCGGCCCACGGCGATAACCTTGCGGGGTCGTGCGGGAGAGGGATTATGGCCAGGGCATATCTGATTCTTGCTGCCGCTTTGGCGGCGATGGCGGCGAACGCTGCAGCCGAGGCCGCTGATCCCTTGGCGGAAATGAACGCCTGTCGCGGCCTTGGCGACGCCGCGCGGCTGGCCTGTTTTGATCGCGTGCTGGCGCGCCATGATGCGCCAGCGCCAGTCACCGCAGCTGCCCCCATTGTGGCCGCGCCGGTAGCCACCGCGCCCGCCCCGGTTACGCCTGCGCCCGTTGCCCCCGCACCGCCGCCCGCGCCGCAGGCGTCGGCCGATTTCGGCAGCGAGCGGCTGCCGGCGTCCGCTGCGGCGCCGCAAAAGGCCGCTTCCATTGTCGCCAAGGTGAAAGCGGTGAGCTGGAATGCGTTCAAGCATTTCACCGTCACGCTTGAGGACGGGCAGGTCTGGCGCCAGCTCGATTCCGACACGACCACCGCCCGTTTCGGCGCCGCCGACGCGGTGAAGATTTCCCGCGGCTTCCTCGACAGCTACAGCCTGTCGATCGAAGGCGTATGGGGCACCTACAAAGTCAAGCGGATCAAGTAACGGATTTGTCGGAGAGGAATCATGCCGAGCAGGCTGTTCACGGGGCTTATGGCCGTCATCGCACTCGCCGGGGCCGCCGGCGCGGCGCCCAGTCTTGAGCTTCCACTCGGCCTGTGTGCCGCCAAGAGCGACGCCGGGGCGCGGCTTGCCTGTTACGACGCCATCGCCGCGCAATTGAAAGCCGGGGAGATTTCCACCGCTGCCGCGCCGCCGACCGCCGCCAAGCCGGTGTCGCCGGAAGCGCAATTCGGGGCCGATTTCATCGCCAAAGACGACAGCAAACAGGCCGATGAGATCGATGCCATCAGCTCGCCCTTGAAGTCCTTCGCTTACACGCAGAACGGCCGGGCGATCGTCACGCTCGAAAACGGCCAAGTCTGGCGCCAGATCGATGGCGACTCGTCGAAATTCCGCGCCAAGGAAGGCGAGGTGGTCAAGATCGCGCGTGCCATTTTCAGCAGCTACAGTATGACGGTCAGCAGTCACCCCGGCATCATCAAGGTCCGCCGCTTGAAGTGATGCGCTGCGCCGGGTGCGGTTTTTGTGCTGTCAGTGCGGGTCGGACTTGGTCAGCCATTCCTGCCAGAGCACCGCCACATCGGCGCCATGCAGCCGCCACCAGCCATCGTCGACTTCAAACGCGGTGGCGAAATGGGCGGTTGGCAGGTATGGCCTCATGTCGATGTGCAGTTCGGGCTGCTTCTGCACCAAGGCGAGGGCGCTTTTGCGCGCCGGGCCATAAGCGACCCAGCTCGCCATCTTGCCGAGACTCTCGGCGCTTGTGGCGTAGCGCACGAAATTCATTGCCCGCTTGGCTTTGGGATTGCCTTTCGGAACGGCGAGCACTTCGAGTTCGTAGAGCTGGCGGTCCCAGATGATGGCAAGCTTCGGCTGCGGCTGGGCGGTATTGGCGTCGTAGACCGCCCAATTGGGCAGCGACGCGAAGGCGACGCGGCCGTCGATCACCATTTGCGCGGCGTCGGCGGGGCTGGTGTACCAGACGAGGTTGCCACGCAAGCTATCGAGTTTCTTCAACGCGCGCGCCACGCCTTGCGGGCTGGAGAGCACCGCGTAAACGTCTTTCGGCGCCACGCCGTCGGCGAGCAGTGCCATCTCGACATTCAGCTTGGCGCTGGTTTTGTTCAGCGCCCGCTTGCCGGGGTAATTTTTGACGTCGAAGAAGCCGGCGAGAGGCACGGCGGCTTTGTCGGCCGCTACCGCGATCACCTGGCTGTAGACCACGCTCGCCACCCAGCAGGGACCGATGGCACCGGGCACGAAGTCGGCCGCGGCCGGGGTTCCATTAGGCGCCGCGGCAAGGCTGGCGGCATCGATTTTTTCGGGCAGCCCGCTGTCGCACGCCGCCACCGCATCGGGCAGTTCCATATCGATGGCGTCCCAGTCGTAGCGATGACTCGCCACTTGCTCGGCCAGCGCTTTGGTGCCGCCGTCGTAGAGTGCGAACTTGGCGTTGATGTGATGTG
>JAATGK010000463.1 GCA_015654715.1 Alphaproteobacteria bacterium | reverse complement strand
TTCTGCAGCAGCATCCATACGAAGTGCGCGTATTCTAGCTCTGCCTCTGGCAAAGTCTTAAAAGGCAATAGCGGAGGGAATTTTGGGAAAAAAATGGTCGATGGCCCGGAAGAAAACTCCCTATGTCCAGCTTTTCACCCACCCCTCAAAATGAGATGATTGGCGCGCCCCCCAACCTTCAGGTTCATAGCAATAGGGGTTTGTTGCATTCCCATATTCGGTCACCAGAATGTCAATTCCCTTTTCATCGACAGGACACAACTTATCAAAGCGCGAACGATAACCGTAGCTCTGCATGCAAGCGTGCATCATCTGAACTTCTTTCAGAGTTTGAAGTCGCTCCGCGTAATTATCGAAGTGCTGGGCTGAGAACTTGATCGTCTCCAACTCGCAGAAGCCCTCGACTTTTGCCTGATCGCTGTGACATCCGCAAAGAAGCAGTATTGCCAGAGTAACGACCGTTCGCTTCATTGCGTGCCCCTGTTATTCGCCGCCACGTTGAATCACCATTTTCGCTGAGCCCGGCAAAAGTGGCAATCGGTGTCAAAACAATGTTCGCACCTGCCGCATCCCAGACCAAACTGCGCTTGCTCGAAAGTCCGAACCCGGGTGCGGACCGCCCCTTCGCGGGCGGGCGGCGCAAGGCGCGGTCGTTCGGCGCTGCGGCCGCGTAAGCCACCTGCGAAGAGCGGCAAACAGAACCCTCCCGATCGTTAACCCCATCCGTTCATCGACATGAACAACTGCAACTGCGCCTCGCGCGTAACAGCGTCACGTTTGTCGCACTGGCTTGAATTGTTGGCACCGCGTACCCATTTCCAGAACCGGAATTTTTCGATGGAGGGGCTTGGCGACCGCAGCGCGCGACCGGAATGGGGTGAAACCGTTCCGGAGGAAGACGGGGCGTAACGCGCAGAGGGTCTATACGATCAGTGCGTCAAAGACAGACAGGAGACATACGCGCGGCGCACGCGCGTCGAACGGTTCGCCCTCGGCTCCGCGGGAAGGAAGCGAATGTGCTCTGTCGATTGCCGCCTGAAAACGGCTTCCGGAGGCGGCTGCGGCTTCGAGGCGAAGCGGAGGATGGCGACATTTCTCCGCTTTTTGCCGTTTATAGGGGTGCCTGCTACGGTCTGTTCTCCAGATTCTACCCAGGGCACCCATGAACGCCTTCGCCAACGCCTTTCTGCTCACTTACGCGGCGCTGTTTCCGATCATCAACCCGGTCGGCAACGCGCCGATCATCCTGTCGATGACGCACAGCCGCACCGAACACGAACGCGCGATGCTGGCGTGGCGGGTGGCGATCGCCAGCTTCTTCCTGCTCACCGGCTCGCTCCTGGTCGGTTCGCATGTCTTGGAGTTCTTCGGCATCAGTCTACCGGTGGTGCGCATCGGCGGTGGCCTGGTGGTGACGGCGTTCGGCTGGCGCATGCTGAACTCGGGTGTCAGCGCCGACAGCAACGCGCCCGTCACGAACAGCGACGGCCAACCGCTGGAATCGTTCTATCCCTACACCATGCCGCTCACCGTCGGTCCTGGGTCGATGTCGGTGGCGATTGCGCTCGGCAGCCAGCGCCCAGCCTACGATGATCTGGCCAGTCTGGCGATGATCGGCGGCGGCGCTTTGATTGGCATTCTCGCGCTCTGCATCACCATTTATGTCTGTTACCGATTTGCCGAGCGTACCGTGAAGTGGCTCGGTCCATCAGGTGTCAATGTCGTGGTGCGCCTGATGGCGTTCATCCTGCTCTGCATCGGCATCCAGATCATCTGGCACGGCTGGCAGGGATTGATACTGTTACGCGGTCCGTAGATCGCCGCTCAGGCAGCCAGCTTTTTTGTTAATGTAACGTATGCGGATGATTTGCCGGCCGCCGGTACGGCGTTCATCTTTCCGTGCCGCCGAATCGGGCTTGCCGAAAATTGCGGCACAATCCGCGCAGTCCCTCTTGCACTTCCCTGCCAAAGCTCCATAACCACTGGTTATGGCTCAGGACATTCTCATCAATGTCAGCATCGGCGAGGTCCGCGTTGCGGCAGTGGAAGACGGCCGTCTCCAAGCCCTGAGTTGCACGCGGCTCTTGGGAGCGGAGGAGCCCGGCGGGGTTGGCCTGATCGGCGACATCGTGCTTGGTCGGGTGGCGCGCGTGGTGCCGGCGGTGCAGGCGGCGTTCGTCGAGATCGGCCACGAGCGCGCCGGCTTTCTGGGTGCCCGTGAGTTGCGCTGCCTGACAGAGGATCCTTCCGTCGACCCGCCGATTGGTTCAGTCCTGGGCGAAGGTGACAAGGTGCTGGTGCAGATCGTCAAGGAGCCGATCGGCGATAAGGGTGCCCGTCTCACCGCCAACGTCACCATTCCGGGCCGACTTTCCGTGTTTACGCCGCTGCAGCCC
The DNA here is from genome assembly GCA_015654715.1 of Alphaproteobacteria bacterium. GTDB lineage: Bacteria > Pseudomonadota > Alphaproteobacteria > Micropepsales > Micropepsaceae > Rhizomicrobium. The sequence continues at coordinate 14,638 of JAATGK010000463.1, read as the reverse complement.
GGCGTCGGTATTTCGCGGCGCATCGAAGACGAAGCCGAGCGTGCCCGTCTGGCCGCCATCGGTGAAGCGCTGTTCGCCTCGGGCGAGCTCAAGGGCGGCTGTATCCTGCGCACCGCTGCGATCGGTGCTGGCGAGGAAGAATTGCGCGAAGACCTCATCCGCCTGGAAGAGGAATGGGGCGAGATTTCCGCGATGCGCAAAAGCGCCAAGGTGCCGTCGACGCTGCGTCGCGATCTCGGTCCGGTCGAGCGGGCGCTGCGCGACACCGTGCAGGACGGCACCCGTTCGATCCTGATCGATGACGCCAATGCGGCGGACCGCGCGCGAGCCTATTGCCGCGAAGCGATGCCGGATATGGAAGAACGCGTTGCCTTGTTTGAAGGCCCGGGAGCGCTGTTCGCCGATCTCGAAGCCGACATTGACGGCTTGGGGCACTTGCGCGTGCCGCTGGCGTGCGGCGGTTGGATCACGGTGGAAGGCACCGAGGCGCTGACCGCGGTCGACGTCAATTCCGGCAGCTTTACTCATGCCGCGGCGGTGGAAGACACCGGCCTGATCGTCAACGTCGAGGCGGCGCGCGAGATCGGCCGTCAAATCCGCTTGCGCGGTATCGGTGGGCTGATCGTCATCGACTTCATTCATATGAAAGAGCTTGGCAACGTCGAGCAGGTTTTGGCCGAGTTGTCCGGCAGTTTGGCGCGCGATGGTGTGCCGGTGAACGTCGGTCCGGTGACCGCGTTCGGTCTGGTCGAGGTCACGCGCAAGCGGGTGCGCGGCCCGCTGGTGTCGCAATGGAGCGAGGATTGCTCATCCTGTCACGGCCTCGGCCGTGTGCGCCGTCCGGATGTCGTGGCGATGGATGTGCTGCGCCGGATTGAGGAGACTGCGAAGGTTGCGCCTGGACTTCCGATCATCGTGCGCGCGGCGCCCGTAGTGGTGCATTGGATGGAGGGGCAGGGCGCAATCGAAGCCCTTGCCGGTAAGGGAATCGCCCGCGTCACGCTTCAGATCGAAGAGAGCTTTTCGCGTGAGCGAATTGAGGTCGGAACCCGTGCCAAAGCCGACTGACGCGACAAATAAGTGTCCGATTTGCAAAAAGGACACGGTCGCCGCCTGCCGGCCGTTCTGTTCCAAGCGCTGCGCTGACGTCGATTTAGGCAATTGGCTCAATGGAAATTACGCAATTCCCTTAGAAGCTATCGCAGCGGAAGAGGAATTGGGTACGCTTGACGAATTGCCGCACCGGGGTTTGGCGCTCTGACTTGTCCGGCCTAATATCCCCGCGGGGAAACGTACTTATGAGGGATGCCATGCGCCGCACGGCAGCAGCAGTCATTTTTGTGTCTTTAATGCTCAGTAGTTCCGCGCTCGCAAGCGGTTTTGGCTTGCGTGACTCGAGTGCGTCCACGTTGGGCGTGTCCTACGCCGGCAATGCCGCCAACGGTTCGGTTGCGTCCACCATGACCTTCAATCCGGCCCTGGTGAACGACGTTGGCACGTTTGACGTCGCGCTCAGCAGCACCGGCTTGATTCCGGAAACGTCAGGCAATTTCTCGGCGAGCCTTGCGCCTAACCCGGCCCTTAAGGTGTCGGGTCCCACGCACCCGGTTGATATCGTCAACACGGCGCTGATTCCGTCGTTCGCGTTGCGCTATCGCCTGACCGACAAGCTGGCGATCGGTGTGCAGGCCTCATCGCCGTGGGGCATGATCACCGATTATGACTCATCGGTGACGCGGTACTACGCCACCATGAGCGATGTGAAGTCGGCCAATTTCCAGTTCATCGTCGGCTATCAGCTGACGCCGGAACTTTCGATCGGCGGCGGCCTGCAGGTTCAGTACCTCAAGGGCCGTCTGGCCAAGGCGGTCGATACGGGCTCGATCGCCCTGTATTATGCGTCGCTCAATCCGGCTCTGGTGCGCCTGCTTCCGCCCGGCACGGCTCCGGGCGCCAACGACAGCTCGGTCGAACTCAGGGCCCAGGACTGGTCGGAAGGATGGGTGCTCGGTACCGAATGGAAGCCGCGGCCGGACCTGTCGATCGGCGTGTCGTACCGTTCGGCGATCTACAACACCCTTAAGGGCAACGAGTACTTCACGCCCGACAGCACGCATGTGTTGACCGTGCTGCAGCAGCCGGCTGTGACCGGCGGCGCCTTCACGACCAGCGGCGCCTCGGGCAAGTTGCACAATCCGCCGATCGTCACCTTCGGCGCCAAGTGGGACATCGATCCCCAGTGGAGTGTTATGGTTGGCGGCGATTGGACCGGCTGGAGCATTGTCAAGAACCTCACCATCCATTCCACCAATCCGGTTCAACCTGACGACGTCACGCTATTCAACTATCATGACAGCTGGTTCGGTTCGGTGGGCGCGCAGTACAAGCCGACCGACGATTGGAAGTTCAGCCTCGGTGCCGGCTTTGACGATACGCCGACTGACACGGCGTACCGCACCCCGGGCATCCCTGATGGGGGCCGCTATTGGCTCAGCGCCGGTGTCGGCTACAAGGTCAATCAGAACATCGACCTCGACCTGTCGGTGGCCCGTTTGATCGCCGAAAGGGGAAACGTTGCGCTGAGCATGGCCGAACCGACCAATGCCCAGTCATTTCGCGGCAACCTCACCGGCGACGTGAACATGCGGGTGACCCTGGTTGGCGTCGAGCTGAACTATCACCTGTAGTCGCTTGATTGGAAAAGCTCGCGCGGTTAATTAAGTAGCTGCGCTACATCGTTTGGTCCGGCTGGCCGCAAGGCTGGAAGGGCCACTCCGCCGCGGTCCCCGCCCCCCGGGAGCCGCGGCGGAAGTGCGTTTAGGGGGGGCGTTCGCGGCCACAGCGGCGGCCTTTGACCAACCCTCGCGACTTGCCGTGGTCGGGCAGGGGGGCGCGGCGAAGTGTATAGCCAAACCCGCTGGTTAGGCTGGACAGAACGGTGCTCCTTGCCTAAAAGACGCCTCCCACTGTGCCCAGGTAGCTCAGATGGTAGAGCAGCGGATTGAAAATCCGCGTGTCGGTGGTTCAATTCCGCCCCTGGGCACCAGTTATTCCAATAAAATCAAACAGTTATAGGAATTGTGCACCTCGATTTTGATGGTCGAGCTCTCCGGGGCGCTGAAGCTGCCGATCGTCGCGGTGATGTTAAGGCGATCCGCCGTCGACGGTGCCACTCCGGTGCCGGAAGCAACTTGCACGTCCGTCGTCGTCAGCGCGGGATTGGTCGTTGCCGCGGTGAGATTCGTCCAGGCTTTCTGTTCGCCAAGCCATCTATTCGAATGACGCTTGTCGGCTGCCAGGCGGCACGCCCTCGGGATACTCGTGACACGAGATATTCCAACAAATTAGCACGCCGATCCGCGCGCTAAACCCCAGCGCCAAATAACATTATCCTGCGAGCAACTGATATTTGTGCTGTTCGGCGTAATTTCCGGTGGCGGACTTTCTGACATTATTCGTCTTAAACTATCAGCGAGGAATGGGCACTTCGTACGCCATGCATCGGGCAAAACAAGTCCGTCGCAAGGGAGACGATGTTGGTTGGGAAGCTTTGCGCAGACGATCTCGGCCGCTGGTTTGTGCAGCAAGTGCTGCCGCTGGAAGGTGATCTCGTCCGCTATTTGCGCCGCAAATGGCACGACCATGCTGAGATCGACGATCTGATGCAGGAGACCTATGCCCGGGTCTACGAATCGGCGCGGCACGAGCGTCCCGCCCAGATCAAGGCGTTCCTGTTTGCCACTGCCCGCAACCTGATGATCGACAAATTGCGGCGCGTCAGCGTCGTTTCGATCGAAACCGTGGCGGATATCGACCAGACGCTCGTTATTACTGACGAACTGGATCCGGAACGTCAGGTCTCCGCACGCCAGGAACTCAGGGCGCTGCAGTTGGCACTGGATGCTTTGCCGGAAAGATGCCGCCAGATCGTGTGGATGAAGAAGGTGGAAGGCTATTCCCAACGGGAGATCGCACAGCAGATGGGGGTCAGTGAAGTCATCGTGGAGCACCAAGTTGTCAGGGCGGTGCGGCTTCTGGCCGAAGCGATCTATGGCAGGCATAAGGGAGCGGTCATGATGATCGCGCGCCGGAAAAAGAAGTTGGGGCATACCAGTCAATGAGCCGGTTCGACAGCATCCAGGAATGTGCCGCTCGGTGGATTGCGCGAGAGGACGAAGGTTTAGATCCCGCCGGCCAGGCCGCTATGGAGGCATGGCTTGCGGAATCGGATCTGCATCGCGTGATTTATCTCAGGCTCCAACATGCTTGGCGCCAGGCCGACCGTCTGGGGGCTCTGCGGGCACCGGGTGTAGAGACGCAGCATCTGCTCCGCCGCTGGGCCACCAAGTCCAACTTTCGCGCAATCGCGGCGGTGCTGCTGGCTGTCGTGATTTGCGGTGGGCTGTACTACCAATTCGGTTTGCAGCGCGGTGGCTACGCTACCGCGGTCGGTTAGCAGCGGGAAATTCAACTCGCGGACGGCACGAAGGTCGAGCTCAATACCAACACACGCTTGCATGCCAAGATCACGCCCAAGCACCGTATGATTGTGCTTGAGCGCGGCGAAGCCTATTTCGATGTTGTGCATGACCCGAAACGTCCGTTCGTCGTGATTGCTGGCGACAGGCAGATCGTCGACATTGGGACAAAGTTCTCCGTTCGCCGCGAAGGAGACCAGGTCAAGGTCCTGGTCAGTGAAGGGCAGGTTCGCGTTGACGTCCCCAGCGAAAAACGCCAGAGCGCATCGGTACTGGTCAAGGCGAACGACGCCGTCATTGCGAAGGCTGGTGAGACGCTGGTGATGAAGAAGGCCCAACGGGCCGTCAACGAGGATCTCGCCTGGCGAAGCGGTTTGCTGGTTTTCGATCAACAGACACTGGCCGACGCCGCTGCTCAGTTCAATCGCTATAGCGTCAAACAGATCATCGTCAAAGGTGAGGCGCGAAATCTGCGCATCGGCGGCAGCTTCCGCATCAATAATGTCAGCGCTTTTTCGCAGCTTATCAGGGAGGGCTTTGGACTGAGCGTGACGGAAACCGACGACACAATTGTGATTTCTAACTAACCGGGCAATTAGCCCGGTGGAATTTCGTCGTTTGTTCGTCTTACGAAACGCGAGCGGGTATAGCCGCTCCGAACAAAAAAAGAACCAAAAGGGGAAACCAGTGCTAGGAACCAAAGGGTATAGATGCGCCTTGCTGAGCGCAGCTAGCTTCGCTGTTTTTGCAACAGGAAGCATGGCCGCCGAGCAGGCCATCACGATTCCATCGATGGATCTTAAGTCGGCGCTCGATCAGTACGTGAAACTGTCGAGTGTTCAGCTCTTATATCGGGTTGATGACGTCAACAACGTTAGGAGCCACGCCGTTGTCAACGCAGACAACCCGGCCGACGCCCTCGACTTGCTGCTGCAAGGAACCGGCGTGCACGCTCTGCGCGACGGTAGTGGTGCGGTGGTTGTGTCCAGGCGCCACGGCTCCCGCAGCGAACTGCTCCAGCCCGCCAGCGCGATGGTGGTGGCACAGGCCAATGTGCCGGCTACGAAAGAGAATGTTCCCACCGGCGATGGCAGCGGCGCCTTGCTTGAAACCGTCACCGTGACGGGCTCGCGCGTTATCTCCGATTCCTCGAATTCGCCGACGGCGCTGACCGTTGTGAGCGCCCAACAGCTGCAGATGAACACGCCCAGCAATATGCCGGACGCGTTGAACAAGCTGCCGATATTCCAGGGCTCGAACAATCCGCGCGCCATCAATAATGCCTCGATGAACACCGCGGGCAACGTGCTTAATCTGCGCAATTTCGGCGCGCAGCGCACCCTGATCCTGCTCGATGGCCGCCGCGTGGCGCCGACCAACGCCGACGGCACGGTCGATATCGACACCCTGCCGCAAGCCCTGATCAGCCGGGTTGACGTGGTCACCGGTGGCGCCTCGGCCGTTTACGGTTCCGATGCCGTCACCGGCGTCGTAAACTTCGTTCTCGACAAGAAGTTTTCCGGTATCAAAGTCGATGCGAACAGCGGCATCTCCAGCTACGGCGACGGGCTTTCTTATAAAGTCGGTCTGACGGCGGGTACTGATCTGTTCGGTGGCCGCGGCCACGTCGAAGGTGCGGTGCAGTTCTTCCGCTCCGAGGGCATTCCCCACAACGCGCGTCCGGAAGGGCCCCATTATTACTTGCTTACCGGCGACGGCAGCGCCCAACGCCCGTTCACCACAACGGACAATGCGCGCCAGTCGCTTTATGCGTTCGGGGGCAGGATCACCTGCAGTACTTGTACGGTGGGCGGCGTCAACGCCAACGGCATGCAATTTTCCTCACCGGGCGTCATCGGTCCGTTCAATCCCGGGGTGGCGACCGGCACGAGTGGTATCTCGAGCGGCGGCGACGGCATCTACGACACCATCAGCCAGATCACCGCTGGCCTGACAACCTATGAGTCGTTCGGTCGTTTCAGCTACAACATCGACGATTCGACGACGTTCTATGTCCAGGCGGCGGGCACGCAAAGCGCCGACAAAGCGGGCTTCACCAATTGGTCGCTCAATACCGGTGGTTCGCCAACCAGCATCACGACACCTAACACGTTCTTCAAAAACAACGCCTTCCTGACGCCGGCGGCGCAGACCGCGCTCGGCAACAACGGCACCCTGACCAACAACGCGTTCCAGCTCGCCGAGTTCATGGTCCGCGGGCCGCATGACGGCTTCCAGACCAACGGCATGGCGGACAACGTGACCATCACGACCGGCTTCGAAGGTACGCTGCTCGGCAAGTTCGACTGGGACGTCTATTACACCCACGATCTGGCGCGGTTGAAGATTGACGACCCGACCAACATCAACAACCAACGCCTGTATGCAGCCGAGGACGCGGTTCTGGTTGGCGGCAGCACTCCGGCTTGCTACGCGGCTACGCAGGGGGCGACCGCCGCGCAGTATGCGAACTGCGTTCCGCTCAACGTGTTTGGTCCCGGCACGATGACACAGTCGATGGCGAATTACCTCGCCGTGGACACCTTTATGGTGCTCAAGAATGAGCTCGACGACGTCGGCGGCAGCATCTCCGGCGATCTGTTCGATTTGCCCGCCGGAACGGTGAAAGGTGCGTTGAGCGCGGAATCACGCTGGCAGAGCTATGAAGTCCAGAGCAATGCGTCTCCCACCGCGACAGTGGACTGCACTGGTCTCCGCCTCTGCGGCACTTCCACCCTGCTGTACAACAGCAATGTCGGTGCGGCGTTGGCTCCGGTCAGCGAGAACGTCTATGAGTTCGCGGCCGAACTTGACATTCCATTGGTCAAGGACGTGCCGTTCGTGCAGAACCTGTCGATGAACACCGCGGGCCGCTACACCGACTATTCGACGTCTGGATCAGTCGAGACCTGGAAGATCGGCGTCGATTGGCACATCAACGACATCTTCCGGCTGCGTGCCACAAACTCCGTCGACATCCGGGCACCCACACTGAACGATCTGTATGCGCCGGTGCAAGTCTCGCCGCAGACCTTCACCGACATCCATGTGCTCGACTGCAGCGCGACGCCTTGCAGCAATCCGACCAAACCCGTCAACATGTACCAGCAGGGCAATGCCGCGCTGGTGCCAGAGGTTGCTCGCACCTACACCGCGGGCATCGTGTTCACGCCTACGTTCCTGTCGGATCTGTCAGCGTCGGTGGACTACTATAATATTACGCTGAAGAACGCGATTACCTCGTTGTCGGCGTCCTCAGCGGCGGTCAAGGCAACCTGCGAATCTTCCGGCGGCACCTCGCCGCTGTGTGCTTTGTATGTCCGCCCGCTGCCGTTCAGCGACTCCTCGCCAGCGAATTTCGTGTCGCGCATCTACAACATGAGTCTGAACGCCGCCAATCAGACTCTGGAGGGCTTCGACTTCGAAGTGAACTACGGCTTCAACCCGGCCGATCTCGTCAGCGGTATACCTGGTGCCGTGAAGCTGCGTCTGCTGGCCAATTACCAGCCGGTCAACGAGAGCACGCAATACGCCGGGGCGCCGATAACGCTCACGTCCTATCCGAAGGGGCATATCACAGGCTTCTTCGATTACGCTTTCGGCGATTGGGACATCAGTCTGCAGGACCGCTGGTTCAGCAGCTACTCCAAGCTGCAATCGATCACCCAGATCTACGCCGATCCGACGGTCGGATCGGTCAATTATCTTGATGCCACCGTGGACCGGAGGATCGAGCTTACGGCTGACTCGGTGGCCGACTTCTACATTTCGGTCCAGAACATCGGCAATACGCGTCCGCCGGTGGATCCGATCAATGGTACCAACCCTGGCCTTTACTTCATGTCGGCCAAGTCTCTGGGTGGTGCCAACCAGCTCCTGTACGATGCCGTCGGTAGGTATTTTACCATCGGCGTTCGGGCGAACTGGTAATAGCGAGGTGGCCGGCATAGTTCCTCCCCGTGCCGGCCACTTCTTTTCTCTTTTTTTGGAATGCCTCTATGGCAAGTGACGTCTCGCGACGAGGCTGGCTGGGCCTTATGGCGGCGGCCGGTGTGGTACCGGCTGTCGCCGAAACTTTGCCGGCTTCACCACCCGCTTCATCGGATGAATCCTTGGATGCCTTGGCCAAGGCGGCAGGATTGATGGGGTTCGGCAGCTGCATCGGTTCGACGAAAAGCACTTCGGTATCGGGCTCTTTCGATGATGAAGGCGTTCGGAAAATTCATTGCAAGGAATGCAGCATCGTTGTGCCCTCCAACGAGCTTAAATGGACCGTGGTTCGGCCCGACGCCGCGACGTTCGCGTTCGAGCGCGGGGACAAAGTGGTCGGATGGGGCGAGAAGAACGCCATGAAGGTGCGCGGCCATACCTTGTTATGGCACCGTGACGACCGGATGCCGAAGTGGCTTCTCAATTACGATTTCGGCTCCCGCCCCGCCACGGAGGCCGAGCGGATGCTGCGCGACCACATCACCACGGTTTGCAAGCGTTACGGTTCGCGCATCTTCACTTGGGACGTGGTCAATGAGACGATCGATCCGCTGACCGGAAAGCCGCGCGACACGGTGTTTTCGCGCTATCTCGGGCCGGCGGTGTTCGAAATCGCCTATGACGCTGCCCACCAAGCGGCTCCGGGCTGCGTCCTGGTCTACAACGATTTCATGACCTGGACCGAGGACAGCCAGCGCCATTGCGACGGCGTGCTTTCGTTGCTGTCTTCGATGAAGTCGGCGCGGCTGCCCGTTCATGTCCTCGGCGTCCAGGCCCATATCGGCGACGGGCGCCGCGGCGAAGTCGGCGGCAATATGGTCTTCGACGACAAGGAGCAACGCCGGTTCAAGTCCTTTCTCGACGGTGCTGCTTCCATGGGCTATCGTCTCGCCGTTACGGAATTCGACGTTAGCGAAGACGGCACCCCGGCTGATATCGACGAACGCGACCGGATCATTGCCGATCTGACGCGGCGGTACTTTGATTTTATGCTACGGTACCGCGAGCTCGCTTACATTATGGTTTGGGGAATGGTGGATCATCATTCCTGGTTGCAGACACGCGGTCCGCGTGCCGACGGTATGTTGAAGCGGCCGTCGCCTTACGATCCCAATTACCGGCCGAAACAGATGCGCGAAGCGATCGCCGCTGCCTTCCGTTCCGCCGCGGCGGTACGTCGGTAACGGCCAGTCTATCCGCCCGAACAATTCACCAGGCGATTTGTCCCAAGAAGGCATCAATGATGACGACGCAAAGCAAGAATACCAAACTCAGCCGGCGCGGATTTCTTTATGCTGGAGCGGCCGTTGGAGCCGCTGCACCGCTGGCGCATGGAGCCTCGCGTGGCCCGATTGCGCTCATCACACACCCTGCCGACAAAACAGCGGCAAGCGCGCCGGTACAGCACGCCGTCAAGGCGCTCGAAGCCGCGCTCGTGGCTGCCGGTTTTGCCGTCGCCCACCACGCCAAGGTCGAGGCTAGTGCCAAGAATGCGTTCGCGATCGTCCTCGATGGTCGCGATGCGGCGCGGGGTGTAGCGGAAAGCTTTACCATCGCGGGCGCCACGCTCGCGGGCCGCCGGGCGCTGCAGGTTACGGGCGCCGATGCGCGCGGCCTCATGTACGGCCTGCGCGAGTTGACGGTTCGGTTGCGGAGCGATCCGGCCACCGCGCTATCCTTCGCAACGCCGCTCAAGAGTGCACCGTTCAATCCGGTGCGCAGCGTTATGCGCCAATTCACCAGCAAGGCCTACGACACGGATTGGTTTCACGATCGCGCGATGTGGCCGGTCTATCTTTCGATGCTGGCCGAAAACCGCTTCAATCGCCTGCATCTGTGCTTCGGCTTGGCTTATGATGCGCTCGTCCATGTCGCCGATTCCTATTTCCTCTTCACTTATCCCTTCCTGGTCGATGTGCCGGCATACAAGGTACGCGTTTCCGGTCTTCCCGATGCCGAGCGCGCGCGCAATCTCGAAACCCTGAAGTTCATCAGCGAGCAGACGGTGGCGCACGGCCTCGATTTCGAACTCGGTCTGTGGATGCACGGCTATGACTGGCCTGCCGCGCCCGGCGTTCCGACTATCGAAGGCCTCAATCCCGACAATCACGCCGCGTACTGCCGCGACGCCCTCACGCTGCTGTTGAAAAGCCTTCCCGCGGTGTCCTCGGTGTCGCTGCGGTTTCACGGCGAGAGCGGCATCAAGGAAGGCAGCTATGAGTTCTGGAAGACGGTCTTCGCCGGCATTCCGGCGGCAGGCCGGCGGATCGAAATCGATCTGCACGCCAAAGGCGTCGACACCAAGATGATCGACAACGCGCTAGCGACCGGTATGCCGGTGAACGTTGCGCCGAAATACTGGGCCGAGCATCTGGGGGTTCCCTATCATCAGGCGGCCATCCGGGAATTCGACATGCCCAAGCCTGGCCAGGTCGGCAAAGGCCTGATGACTTTGAGCGAAGGTTCGCGTTCCTTCACCCGCTACGGCTTTGCCGATTTGTTGCGCGACGGCCGGCGTTATACGATTCGCCATCGCGTTTTCCCCGGCACGCAGCATGTTCTGGCCTGGGGCGATCCGGAATGGGCTGCGCGTTACGGCCAGATGTTCGCCTTTTGCGGTTCGCGGGGTGCGGATTTGATGGAGCCGCTGACGTATCGCGGCCGACGTGGCAGTGCAGTCGCGGGTGGTGACCGCAGCGGCTATGCCGCAACCAAGCTGCGGGCGAACTGGGACTGGCAGAAATACGGCGATTGGTATCGCACGCTCGGCCGCGGCCTTTACGATCCGACCGAGGCGGCCTCACCCACCGATTCCTTGCACAAGGCGCTGGCGCTTGCCAGCCGCATCCTGCCGATCATAACGACGTCGTACATGCCGTCGGCGGCGTGCGATGCCTATTGGCCAGAAGTCTATTGGAATCAGCCGATGGCGGGCGAGCCGACACCCAATCCTTACGGCGATTTGTTCGCACCGAAGGTATTCCAGAATTCCGGTCCGCTCGATCCGCAGTTGTTCTCGTCGATGCGCGAGTTTGCCGGCGAACTCAAGGGCGAGGCGAGCGGCAAGTGTTCGCCGGTTCAAGTGGCAACTTGGCTTGAACAGTTGGCGGCCGAGATCGACGCGAAGTTGGCAGAGGTCGGCGCGCCGTCATCGGTCGAGGCAGTGTGTCTTGCCACCGACATTCGCATTCTTGCTGGTCTGGGCCGCTTCTTCGCCGCGAAATTCAGGGCTGGTGTTCTGTTCGCCCTGTTCGAGCAAAACGGCGACAAGCGGGCGGTAGACGCGGCGCTGGCAAAATATCGTCAGGCGCGGCAAGCCTGGGCGGACATCGTGGCGACGGCCGACGGCGTCTACGGCGACCTCGGGTCGAGCGACATCCTCACCGAGCACGGCGCCTGGGTCGACAAACTGCCTCTCATCGACGCCGATATCGCGGCGGTTGAAAAGCTGGCGGCGGCCGCTAAGCCCGTTGCCGACCCCAAGCTGGCGGAGGCGATTGCCGCCGCCGAAGCCGTGGTCGCCATTTTGCCGGGATTGGCGCGCCATCTGCCACCCGCCAATTACGCGCCGGGGCAGAATCTCTCGCTCGACTTCGCGACCGATGCACCGGCCGATAGCGCCGTACTGTGGTATCGTCAGGTTAATCAAGCGCAGATATGGCAGAGCCTCGCCATGACAAAAACTCCGGCTGGCTGGCAAGGCACCATTCCTGCGGCGGCCACTGCGGCGCCTTACGCGCTCCAGTATTATGCCGTTTTCCGGACCGCTGCCGGGCGTGCGGTAATGTATCCTGGCTTGTCCATTGCGTTTACGGCGCTACCGTACATAGTCGTGGAAAGACAGTCGTAGAGCCGTGTCGCATTCCCATTTGCGCGTTCCAGGAAAGGCACTTTGATGGCCGACTCCAGCAGCCAGCGTGCGCTCGATTCCGTCTACCGCAAGGCATTCTGGCACCTGATCCCGTACATCTTCGTTTGCTATCTGTTCAATTACCTGGATCGCGTGAATGTCGGATTCGCCAAGTTGCAAATGCTCGACGACCTGCATTTGAGCGAAACCGCTTACGGGCTCGGCGCTGGTGTGTTCTTCATCGGCTATATTCTGTGCGGCGTTCCCAGCAATCTGATGCTGTCCAAGGTCGGAGCGCGGCGCTGGCTCGCTTTGATCATGGTGCTGTGGGGTGCGCTCTCGGCAAGTCTGCTGCTCGTGCACACCGCCGAAAGCTTTTACATTATCCGTTTTTTGACCGGCGCTACCGAGGCGGGGTTCTTTCCCGGCATCGTGCTTTATCTCACGCGTTGGTTTCCTTCGGCCCGGCGGGGGCGGATCATGGCCCAGTTCATGGCTGCCATTCCATTGTCGGGCGTGATCGGTGGACCGCTGTCGGGTTGGATGCTGGTGCACTTTTCCAGCCATCAGGCAGGATTGGAAGCCTGGCAGTGGTTGTTCTTGCTGCAGGGCGCGCCGACCATCGTGCTCGGGTTCGGCGTGCTGATGGCTTTTAGCAACGGCGTTGAGAATGCCAGTTGGCTGAGCAACGCCGAACGGCAGTTGCTGTTCCACGAACTCGACGAAGACCGCAAGAACACCCCCAAAACTGCGGCCGATTCCTTCGCCCAAGTGGTGACCAATCCTTCCATCTGGCTCCTGGGCATCATCTACTTCTGCATCCAGAGCGGAGTTTATGCGATCAACTTTTGGTTGCCGTCGATCATCAAGGTTAGTCTCCATCAGGATTTGGCGGCCGTCGGCTGGCTCAGCGCTATTCCGTATCTGGCCGCAAGCATTTTCATGATCCTCGCCGGACGCTCCGCCGACGCGTGGCGGGAACGGCGCTGGCATCTGGCAATTCCGCTGTTGATGGGAGCCGGCGGCCTATTGCTGGCGGCTTCGTTTGCCACCGATCTATGGATTGCAATGGTGGGATTAACCTTTGCCACCATGGGTGCGCTGACAGGGTTGCCGATGCTGTGGCCGCTGTCGGGGCGCTTTCTGACAGCGACGGCTGCGGCTGGCGGTCTCGCGCTGATCAACAGCACCGGCCAGATCGCAGGCTTTACCAGCCCATACTTCGTCGGCTGGATCAAAGACGCCACCCACAGCACCAATCCCGCCTTGTATGCGCTGGCCGGCATCATGGTGCTTGGCGCGGTGCTGACGCTTTCGATCCGGGCCAAGCCGGAAGGTGCCGCCGACTTGGGGCGATAATATATTGTGCGCGCGGCGGCTGTCCCAAACACATCTCTGGAACCGGCCGTATCGGCCGGACGATAATCAGCCATGAAGACCACACGCCGTGACGCCCTGAAAATGGCCGCATTGCTCGCCGCGACGCCGTTCTACGGCGCCATCGCCATGCCGCCCGGCGCGCCGTCGTGGACTCGTACCGCGATGCGCTGGATGCAGGTGGCCTTCACCGAAGACAATCCGCAGAATGCCGACACGGAGTTTTGGTTCGTGCTGTTCCAGAAGTGTCACGCCGACGGCGTGTGCCTGTCGGCGGGTGGCAGTGTTGCATTTTATCCCTCCAAGCTGCCGTTGCAGCACCGCGCCAAATACCTTGGTGGTCGCGATCTGTTCGGCGAAATGGTGAATGGTTGCTGCAATCTCGGGCTTCGTATCATTGCGCGGGTCGATCCGCATGCGATGGCCGAAGAGGTGTTCGCCGCCCATCTCGAATGGGCCGCTTGTACCGAAGACGGTAAGCCGCGCCGCCACTGGGCCGCGCCCGACATGTATGTCACTTGCCAGAACGGCGGCTTCATGTTCGATCTGATGCCGCAGGTACTGACCGAGATCGCCGAGCGCTATGCGCCGGACGGCTTCTTCGGCAACCGTTGGGACGGCGCCGGCATGTGCTGGTGCGCCAACTGCCGCACCCAGTTCAAAGCGGCCACCGGGTTTGATCTGCCGCGTTCCAACGAAACCAACGAGGACGTCAAACGCGTTTACGAGGCGTGGAACAAGGCGCGGCGCTGGGCGCAATACACGGTCTGGAACGAAGCCGTGAAAAAGGTGAAGCCCGACGGTTTTTTCGCGCCCAACTACGGCATGAACGATCCGCGCGCGGAAATTCCGATGGTGACGATCGACCGCCAAGGCCGCACCGGTCTCATACCGCTGTGGACCAACGGCAAAAACGCCAAGCTGGCACGCTCGGTGATCGGCG
>JAATGK010000411.1 GCA_015654715.1 Alphaproteobacteria bacterium | reverse complement strand
CCCCGCCGGGACAGCGGAACAAGCGCGCCTGACGACAGCGCATAATAAAACAAGCGACGAAGTCCGCTCCCATCCAAGACAAGCATCGCCACACCCGCGGAATCTTGCGTCCAGCGGATATCCTGGATGATTGGTCCCTCACGACAGCTGGCGAGCTTGATCGATCTCGCAGGCCGGATTATTCGCCCATCGTGGGCGAACCGGCGCAACATCGATACGTTATAGATCCGCAGCTCGCTTTCAACTTTATCCGCTTTCAGCAGACCGCGGGCCGCATGAACCGCCACCAGTTTGCCGTTTGGCGACCACGTGATCGCCTCCACTTTGCCGGACCGGCTGATGTCGCCAAAATCGGCGACACCGACCGCTTCCGCCACTGTGAACGGCTTAAGCATGCCCGCCGACGACGTCCAACCCGGGGATAGACCGAGCACCAAGCCGACGTAGGCCAGCACGGACCAAATACCGGATTTGTGCCGTTGGCTGAATAAAAAGAGCATGAGATCACGCGAGAGAGAAACATAGCGTTGCGAAAAATCACCAGTGTCTGGTCACTGAGACACTGACGAAACGACCAATCGCTGAATAATTCGTAGAATCGTAGTTGACGTAATATGCTTGCGCGTTGCGAAGGAACGGCGGCGCCTCGTCGGTCAGGTTCTGCACCGCCACCGAGAAGTCCGTGTCACGCAAAATTCCGGAACTTTCTCCCGCGCTGTAATTGAGCGTGAGATCGACGCTCTGCATCGGATCGCCGTTTGGATTCGGTGTGTAGCGCGTGTCCCGAACGCCCCCGGTGAAATTGTAAAACAGCTGAACCTGAAATGCCCCTCGAGCCCAGGACAGACCGGTGCGCGAGCGCAAATGCGGCGGGTTGAACACGGTTCCGGCGAGATCGTAGCTTGTCGCCAAGCCGTTATTGCGCTGGCTGCTGTTCAACCAACTGGTGTCGCTCTTCAGCGTATACCGGTCACCGCCCAAATCCAGAGTGTAGCTGACGGAAAGATCGACACCATCGATCTTCTGTGCGGCAATATTGGTGTACAGGTTATCGACATACGCCACGACATCGGACGGATCATATGAGCCGCTCGTGAGATTGAAGAGACCGCCGCTGGCACCTGCGATGACCTTCTGCTGCAGAGCCACGCTTGGGTTGGCCGTGATAAACTGCTGGAACTGCGGATCGCTGAAGGCGGACGTTGCAGGAGAAATCGGGACCACGACGCGGCTTGTGTAACCGATGTTGAAATAGCTCAATTCGGCATCAAAGCCGGGGAACCATCCCGGATGCAGAGCTCCCGAAACCGTCCATGTCGTGGCACGCTCCGGTTTGAGATCGGGATTGCCGCCATTGGCGTAAAGCGCCGTAGCCGTTGCGGGATAACCGACGCCTCCCAACTCTTCCGCCGGATAGAGATAAATGTACTTGCTGGAATATTCCTGTTCGAGGGTCGGCGCCTTGAACGACTTTCCCCAGGACGCTTTGAAATCGACGTCGTCGACCGGCGCATAGGTCAATCCGACCTTCGGCGTGGTGATGCTTCCGAAGTCGCTGTAATCTTCGTAACGGATCGCGCCATCGAGAGACAACGCGGAAACGATCGGCACGTTCATGCTCCGGGATACCAGCGGCACGAAGACTTCCGCATATCCCGAATAGCTATGGCGCATCCCGTAGTTGAGCGTGCCATCCGAATAAGTGACGTCCTTCAAGCTGTTCCGGCGATAGCCGCCGCCGAACGCCACCTTCAAGTCGCCGGCCGGCATCTCCCAAAGCGCACCTGCCACATCGAGATCGACAGAACCGGCCGTGTTGCAGTAGCAGAAGTCCGTGTGCAGCAGCGGAATGCCGGAAATGTAATCGTCCGATACGCCATGCACGGTATCGCGACCGTAGAGTCCGCTCAGCGAGGCCGTCCAGCCTTCCGGCAAACGAACCGTCAGCGTGGGGGAGAGCACATAATTGACGTCGTGCACCCTATCCTGCGCTTGAAGCGAGGTTGTCGCGACGTTGTACGAGTGGCGATCGTTGTAGAGCGCATCTACGCTAAACGTCACATACGAGCTGATGTCCTGATGTCCGCTGACCAGAACGGACTGATCCGTCAGCTGGGGCAATAACATATAAGGATCCGAAAGATAGGACGTGCCATCGCGCTGGTTCGCGGAAATCGCTGTATCGCGTTCAAAGTTGTATGCGCCGATGAAACCGCCCGTCGCCCAGGTCTTTCCGCCCACGATCGAATATTGCTGCTGAAAATCTCCGCCGCCCGTTGCGGTGCCGAGCCGCGCAGTTGCCGCCAAGCCGTCAAAGTCCTTTTTCAGAACAACGTTGACAACACCGGCCACCGCATCGGAACCGTAGATGGCCGAGGCGCCATCCATCACGGCTTCTATTCTGTCGACAGCTGCAAGCGGAATCGCCGACATATCGACGCCTTGACTGAAGGAATCGTAGGCCAAACGGCGGCCGTTGAGCAGAGTCAGTGTGGCGTCTGGGCCCAGGCCGCGCAGATTGACCGCGGAACCACCGGAGATGTTCACGTTATTGACGCTGCTTCCGGTCGCGCCCAGTTGAACGCCGGGATTCTGGCCGCCGGAAAAGTTCTGCGGCAGACTGCGAATAACATCGCCCAAGTTGTATTGGCCGGCCTCCAGGGTTTGCTGCTGCGTGATCGTTATCACATGGGCGCTTGGGGTTTCCCCCTTGATCCGCGATCCTGTCACGGTAACGGCTTCGACCGCGTCCGTTGGAATGGCCGCCCCATCATCTAGGGCGGCTTGCGCTTTTTTTGGGCGGACCATCAGTACCCCGGATGGATTCGTTTCGACGCGGAGATCTGTGCCCGCCAGCAGTGCGGACAGCGCGGCGCTGGGGGTGTAACTCCCGCGCAATCCCGACGACGAGCGGCCGCGAACCAGATCTTCCGAATAGATGATCTGCTGCGACGATGCCTGCGAAAAGTCCGTGAGCGCCTGGCTCAGCGATTCCGCAGGAATATTGAATTGATACGTGGGATCAGCCGCGTTGGCCAAAGCCCCAGATCCGAACATCACAATTACCCCAAGTGCCGACGACAGTAGCAACATGCCACGGCGCTGTTTCCCAAACATGCCCAAGAATCCCCTTCGATAAGGAGCTCGTCCGGGATGGACACCTCGCTCCTTCCTAGGCTCAGAACGACGACTGCAAATTCGCCCTCAATGCGTTCATAAAAATTTCAGAAACACGGCTTGTTCTCTACGAACGATGCTGGAGGACGATAGTGTCGTTGGACGTCGTTGTGGCCTGGATCGGAAAATAACTCGTCACAGCGCTGACAAAAGAACCGACATCTCCGGCATTGAAGACGCCGCTGATCCGGAGCGAGGCCACGGAGGGTTCCACCGTGATGGGGCGCTGCGTGTAGCGATTCACACGTTCAACCGCCTCGGCCAGCGTCTCGTCTTTGAAGATCAGATGGCCAGCTTCCCATGCGGTTGCGGTTTGCAGGTTGGCGGCGGAAACCTTCGCTGGGGTGTCGGCCAGAGCGACGAGTTGCTCGCCGGCTTGCAGGGAAAGCGGCGGCCGTAACGCGGGCCTGCTCTCCTGCGCACTCGACGGGACGTCCGCCGCAGCGCTTTTGATGACGACACGGCCTTGAATGAGGGTGACGACGACCTTCGCGCCGAGGCGCTCCACATTGAAGGACGTGCCGACCGCCACAACGGTCTCCGTCCCGGCGCGGACCGTAAACGGCCGGCTGGTATCATGTGCCACGTCGAAACGGGCACGGCCGCGGTCGAGCTTGACGGCGCGCGACACATCGGAATAGCGCACACGCACCTCCGTGTCGGAGTCCATCGAGATGCGCGAACCGTCCGGCAGAGCGATGATGCGGCGTTCGCCAACGTCCGTGTCATAGACGGCCGGCTGCGCCCGTTCGTAGGTATAGATGCCGGCTGCGGTAATCCCCGCGATCAGGACGGCTGCAGCGCTGCGCAGAATCATCCTCCGGGGCAACCATTGCTTCACGCCGGCTTGCCGTACCCGGCGGAGCGCGGCCTGACGCATCTCCAGAAATTCCGGGGAGGCGCCAAGCTCACCGACCGTTCCCCAGCCGTCCTCGATCGCATCCAGCGCACGACCGTTCTGCGGGTCCTCCACCCAGGCGAGATAGCCGGACGAGAGTTCCAGCGAGGGATCGTTACGGAGCCGCAAACGCCACTGTGCAGCTTCTTCGAGCCGTTTCTGCTGTTCGGGTGACAACTCGCGAAAGGCGGTCATGGCCGTAGAAACCGCGCGCCGATATGGGCGGAAGCTTTCATGATCAATTTTTCGACCATGCTCACTGAAATCCCGTGCAGCGCCGCGATTTCCCGGTGGTGCATATTCTCCAGCCGCGAAAGAATGAAGACGTCGCGCGTGCGTTCGCCCAGTTCACCGAGCGCCTCAAGAACGTCCCGGATCGTTTCCTTACCAACCAGAACGCGTTCCGGGTCCCGCCCCTCAACGAGATTTGGCAAAAAGACGGCTTTCTCGGAAAGGAATTCGAAGCTCCGGTTGCGGCGGTCATGGTTGGCAGCGGCGGATTTGATCTTGTCCCGGAGCAGGTTCACGGCAATCGTGAAGACATATTTGTCAATGGTTTGACCGTCATGGCGGTCGGGATGCGAGGCAAGCCGGACGAAGACTTCCTGTGTCAAGTCCTCGGCTTCGCTGCGGTTTCCGATCCGCTTGGTAAAATATGCCATCAGGGGCATGCGGAATGCATGATCGAGCTCTGCCATGAGCTCGTTCGGCATCTTTTCAGGCTCCTGAGGGCTACGCACACGCGGCTCCTATCGACGGCAGGATACGTGATGCGGAATTATTGTCATGCGGATTTTGTATTGAGGAAGTGCCGTTCGGCATCGTTCTGGTTAAAATGGCTTCAAGCGACCAGGGTGAGCAACCCATTGGAAACGACCTTTGGTGGCGCCGTCATTTTTATCGGTGTTGAAAGTCTGAGAGGGCTATGGCCAAGCCGGCAACGTATCGCCGAAGGCGACGACCGCCGTTCAGCACGTCGCCCTCGGCGGCGATCAGATTGTGGTTGAAATCGGCAAACATCAGATATTGCCAATACCCTTGATTGACGCCATCGGGGGTGGAAACGGCCGCCAGAGGATTTTTGGCCTTAATCAAAACCTCCATCACGTAATAGCAACTGCGGCTGAAGCCGACGAGACCCACGCGATCGGGTCAATCACTCCCGCGTCGCAGCTTGTTCGACACGGCGGGCTCGTGGGCGATCAAGACCACGCATCACCCCATAACTTCTACCGCCCGGGAAATGCGCGTCGCGACTTTCTCAAAGGCCTGCACCGCAGGAGCGATTATGGGCGAGGTTTGACGTATACGCCCGCGCCGCAGTTCCTGCGCTTTGGCAATCCTAATCGACATCACCAAAGAATGCTTCTGCGTAAGCGTTCTGAGCCAACACGACTTCCGCATCACTCAGGCCCTCGAACTCTTTTTCGCGTGCGCGTTTAGACAACATCCCTTCATTCTGGCGCAAGAAGCGAAAGAGATGATCGACAGTGGCATCGGGCATATCAGCAATATTCTGAACTGCATTGTTGAAGCGATCATAGCGTTTTAGGAAATCGGTTTCCCGGGGCAGATCGTTCTCGATTGTCTGCTTCACGCAGGAATATAAAAACTCCGCATGCGGCGTCGCATCGAAGAAGCGGTAGTAATCGGCAGTTTCGTTGAGAACATGGACGTTGTTTTCCTTCGTCGCCTCCCAGCGAATGAGGGGCAGGAGACGAGACGAATAGCTTTCCAAAACGGAGCGGTAAGCATCAATCTGGTCCAAAATTGCCGCTGACACAGGAAAAACGACGCCCGCGGGATT
>JAATGK010000422.1 GCA_015654715.1 Alphaproteobacteria bacterium | reverse complement strand
TCGATGGCGAGGGTGTTGTGCAGCGAGGCGCCGTGGCCCCGGTCCATCTTTTTGAGGGCCTCGAGCTGGGTAATGTCGCCAAATGTCCGCGCCGGCGCGATCTCGGCGCGAAACGCCTCGGGTGAATAATCGAAGGCGAAGCGCTGCTTGCCGATGGCGGTCGAGGCGAACGCGATCTCGAAGGCGAATTGCAGGGACGGCGCCGGGATCAAAGCGGCATGGGCGCCCGTGTGCGTCACTTCCACGCGGCGCAGGAGTTTTACCGCCTGGCGGGGGGTGTCGTGCTCCTTGACCCCCGCGGCATCGAGCAGCTCGAGGAAGGACAAGGCGTCGCCATCCAGCACCGGCGGCTCGGGGCCATCGACCATCACGACCAGATCGTCGATGCCGGCCCCGAAAATCGCCGCCATCAGGTGCTCGACCACGGCCACGCTGGCCCGGCCGCTCTCGATGGTGGTACCGAGAGTGGTATCGGAGACGCTGGTATAGCGCGCCGGAACTTCCCGCCCGCCCATATCCATGCGCCGGAAGACGATGCCGGATTCCGCCGCCGCCGGGGCCAGGATCATGCGGACCTGGGTGCCGGCATGCAGCGCAATGCCCTCACAGGCGATTTCGTTGGCAATGGTGCGTCTGGCGGTCATGGCGGCGAGAATACCCGTAAAGCGAGCCCGGATCATACAAGCGTCAGAAATATCGTCACCTCACGGTTGGTACCAGGATGTTACGCCGCTCGCGTGATGGTAGCAGCCAAAAAGGCGGCTTATGCTCCCTGGGAATGCACCGGGGGGCACAGGGCATGGACGGGGAACACGCTCGAGCGATTGGCGCACGGTGGGTGATGGGGCTGACCGCTGTCGCTGCTATCGCCGTCGCCATTTATACGATCATACCCAGCGCCCACCAGGCATTCGCGTTATATCAGCCAGCCGCGCCGCTGATGGCCAAAGTAGCGGGGATCGGGCTGATCGTCGGAACCATCTCCGGCTTGGTCGGATGGATCATCGCAGCCGCCTTGACCCGTACCGCCATGGTGGCGCGGGGCCTCATCTTCGTCGTGGCGCTGGCCGCCGGGGTCGCGGTAATCGATGTCAGCGCCGCCGGGTGGATCAGCGTTGCCACCCAGGTCGGACGGGTTTTGGCGTTTAGGCATCCCTTTCCCGGCCGCCCGGCAGAGATCGCGAGCTTGCCGCAGTACCGCCGGCAGATGGCCCTGGATCGTGTGGACTATCAAACAGAACTGCGCGCCCTCAACTATCCGCGCTTTCTTTGGGCGCCTGCTCTGCGCGAACCCGGCGGGCTGGCGCACGCCCGCGCCAAGATCAAAGACGCCCGTACGATCCTCGCCAAGTATCAGGCACTTTACCTATCGCGGGTCGCAGCCCTCAAGGCCAGCTTCGACCGCGTGTCCGTCAGCCCCGAGGCAAAGCGCGCCGCTCTTGCCCGTCTGGATCACGCCTTGACCCCGGAAGCCACGGCGCGCCTCGAAATGTGGAAGGTGGGCGACCAGATCATGGCCGAACAAGAGGCCGTGCTGGCGGACCTCGCCAGCGCCAAGGCGCCGTGGGAGACCAAAGACGGTAAGCTGTTGTTCCATAGCAAGACCGACATCGAGAAATTCCAGGGCCACCTCGCCACCCTTAAGGCATTGCAGGATAAGGCTCATACGCTCGATCTCGCCATCGCTCACGCCTCCGACCTCACCGATACCGAGATGCTGAAGGGCGGTGGCTAGATCGGCGCAATTTGCGATCCTGCGCTAACCCGGCGCTAACGCCCCCTCCCCTAGACTGGCAGGGTGGAGGCGAATTTGATGTCCGAAGACCACAGCACCAGCGCCGTTTGTACAGCCGCCGAAACCGAGGACTGGCTGGCGATGGAGCTTGAGGAAGAAAACGACTGCCGGACCGCGGCGGTCACTTGGTCCGTGGCGCACGCCCGCCCGATCCTGTCGGTTGCCACCATCGTCGTGATGAGCACGGTCCTCGGCGCGATGATCTTCGGCTGAGTTATTTGGCGTCGATCTGCCAACCGTAAGGCTTGAGCCGCACCGGTTTGAGACCGGTGTCTTTGACCGCTTGCACCTTGCCGGAAAGATTCACCATCACCGTTACGCTGTGACCATCCTTGACACGGCGGAAGGCGAAGACGTGGGCGTTGTGCGGATCGAGCACGTCCATGGCGGCGTTGTCGTTCGCTAGCGCCGGATTGGCGTGCTTCAGCGTCAGCAGGCTGCGATAAAAATCCGCCAGCGGATAATTCTTCCAGGCGATCGGATCGTGCTCGAAAAATTTGAGCCGCTTGTCGAGCCCGGATTCCTGACCCGAATAAACCAGCGCCATGCCCGGCACCGTCGCCGCGATCACCGCGAAGGGCTTGAACGCCTTGCCGTAAAGTTCGGTGTCGGAGCCCGACCAGGAATTCTCGTCGTGATCGGTGGTGAATTCCATGCGATAGGACCCGGGCGGAAACACCTTGGGCGGATGGGCAAAAAACGCCGCCAGTTCGCGGGCATCGCCGGTTTTCGCAACCTTGACCATGCGATGATAGAAATCCCAGTCGTAGGTCATGTCGAAGGCGTCTTGCTGCAGCTCGGGCTTGTCGGCTTCGGCGAGCAGGAAGACCGGCTTGATCTTGTCGAGTTCCGCGCGCGCTTCGTCCCAGAAATCGGTCGGCACGTTGCTGGCGACGTCCTCGCGGAAGCCGTCGATGTCGGCGGCTTTGATCCAGAACACCATCGCCTCGATCATCGCCGCGCGCAACGCCGGAACCCGGTAATCGAGCCCGACGACGTCTTCCCACACTTGCGCCTCGGCGCCGGAGCCGAACCGGACCGGCCCGATCTTGCCGTCGGCGTCTTTCAGATACCAATCGGGATGGTCTTTGACCCAGGGATGATCCCAGGCGGTATGATTGGGCACCCAGTCGATAATCACCTTCAGGCCGAGGCCATGGGCGTGCGCCACCAGCGCTTTGAAATCGTCCAGCGTGCCGAATTCGGGATTGATCGCTTTATAATCAGACACTGAATAATAGCTGCCGAGCGGGCCTTTCCTGTGATCCAGGCCGATCGGATTCACCGGCATCAGCCACAGAATATCGACGCCCATGGTTTTGAGCCGCGGCAGCGCCTGATCCACTGCCGCAAACGTGCCGGCAGGCGAATACTGGCGCACGTTGACTTCATAGATGGTGGCGTTCCTGGCCCACGCAGGATGCTGGACCTCAGCCGACGCCAGCGGAGCAAGAAGCAAAAGTGCCAGAGCGGCAAACAGGAGCTTGTGATTCAACATCCGGCTCTCTCCTCAAATACCAAAGCTGTCATCCCCGGCCGAAGCCGCGCAGCGGCGGAGGGGAAGGGGACCCAGGTGCCGATAACAAAATAGTCGTATCACGCGAGCAAAATCGCATCACACCTTCGCCACAGTACAGATGCCGATACCTGGGTCCCCTCCCCTTCGCCCGCTCACTTCCGCTCGCGTTCTCAGCCGGGGATGACAATGGGGTTTACTTCGCCACGAAGCGGATCGCGGCACCGCCGCCGCGCGCCAGGTTCAGCGTCAGGGTTTCGCCCGGCGTCACGGCGCGCCGCGCAATATTGATGGCGTGCGGGTTCGAGTCCCAATCGGCATCCTTGGCGTCGAGATAGGTTTCCGCCACCCAGTGGTGCTTGTTGTCGAGGAAATCGAGCTTCACCGCGACGCGGCGTTTGGTGTTGTCGCCGACGGCGCCGAGATACCAGTTGTTCGAGTTCCGGTCCTTTCGCGCCATCACCGCGAATTCGCCGGGCTCGCCGGACAAAACGCGGGTCTCGGACCAATCGGTGGGCACGTCTTTGATGAACTGGAACGGGCCTGGGTACTTGACATAATTCTCCGGCAGATCGGCCGCCATCTGCACCGGGCTATAGATCACGATGTAATCGGCAAGCTGGTGCGCGACGGTGTTCTGGATCTTCTGGCCGCCCTTGCCGGTGAGGCTCAAAACGCCCGGCGTGAAGTCGAACGGCCCCGCCAGCATGCGCGTAAAGACCAGCAGCGATTCATGGTTCGGCGGATTGGGCGGGTTGCCCCAGGCGTTGTATTCCTGGCCGCGAGCACCTTCGCGCGACACCCAATTGGGATAGGTGCGGCGCAGGCCGGTGTCTTTGATCGGCTCGTGATCGACCACCGCGATGTGGCGCTTGGCGGCTTCGGTGACGACCTTCAAGTGATGCACGGCGAGCGCCTGACCGTCGTGGTATTCATAAGAGAGCTTGCCGTCCTCGCCCAACACAGTCAGACCACCTTCGTCAGCGACATAACCGGTCTTGATCGAGTCGTAGCCGAGGCCGGCAAGCAGATCGAGCGCGCCGGAAAGCTGGGCTTCGTAATTGTCGACTTTCCCAAAGGTTTCGTGGTGGCCGATGATCTTGACGCCCTTCGCCTTGCCATACGCGGCCAGCGCCTTGATGTCGAAATCGGGATACGGCTGGGTGTAGGACAGGCTGTGGCCATTGGCGAACCAATCGTCGTCCCAGGAATAATTCCAGCCTTCCACCAGCACTTCCTTGAAGCCGTTGGCGGCGGCAAAATCGATATATTGTTTGGTATGTTCGGTGGTGGCGCCGTGATGGGGGCCCGAGGCCCAGGTCCAATTGGTCAGATGCATCGCCCACCAGATGCCGACGTACTTGTAAGGCCTCACCCACGACACATCACCGAGCGCGTTGGGTTCATTCAGGTTGAGTTCGAGGTGCGACATGTAAAGGCCGGCGGCGCTGTCGGCGATGATCAGCGTGCGCCAGGGCGAAGTGAACGGCGCGGTGCGCACCACCTTGGCGGCATGCTGCGCCGATGGCGACAGCACCGACCGAAGCCGCTGGCCGTCGATGCGCTTCAGCCACATGCCGGCGTAATCGACGAGCGCCGCTTCGTGGATCGCAATATAAACGCCGCCGTCGGTCTTGATGGTTAGCGGGGTATGCGCCTGACTGACGGCATCAAGCCGGGTGTGCTGATAGAGCTGTTCGTAGCTGTTCCAATCGCCGCCGACTTCCCACCACGCCTCGGCCGGATCGGCGACGTCGAATTCGGTCACTTCCTCGGCGATATGCACGTTCTTAAGCACGACCTGCTCGGGAAATTCGTAACGGAAGCCGACACCGTCGTCATAAACGCGGAACACCACATCGAGGCGGCGGGCCGGCGCAATCTTCTCTTTCAGGTGGATGCGCAGCTCGTTGTAGCGATTGCGGATGAAACGCCATTCGCCCCACGGCTGCTCCCAAGTGTCGTCGTGGCTGGCGGTGTCGGCACCGGCAAAGGCAAAATTGCGCTTGAGCTGCGGCTGGTCGGTGAGCAGGAAGCCAAGTGCCGACGGTGCGATCACCGTGTGGCCGCCGCGGCTCACCGAATAGCTGGCTTTGCCCTCGCCATCGATCCGAACCTGCACCGCCAGCACCTTGCCGGGCGAAGCGATCTCAGCGACGGCATCGGCTTTGGCCGGAACGAGCAGCGCGACGAGCGCCAGCGCGATGAGGGCAAACTTCATCCAATCCTCCCGAAAAAGGCCCGCGTGGCTCGCGGTGCC
>JAATGK010000484.1 GCA_015654715.1 Alphaproteobacteria bacterium | reverse complement strand
TGGGGGTGCGATGCGCTTAGCCTTTATGGGCACGCCGGATTTTGCCGTGCCGTTGCTCGCCGAATTGATCGCCGAGGGCCACGATATCGCCGCGGTCTATTCCCAGCCCGCCCGTCCCAAAGGCCGCGGCATGAAGGAAGAGCCGTCGCCGGTCGCCAAACTGGCGCTGGCGCATGGTTTTGAAGTCCGCACACCTGTCAGTTTGCGCCAACCGGAGCCGCAAGCCGCATTCGCCGCTTTGAACCTCGACGTCGCCGTCATTGCTGCTTACGGCCTGATTCTGCCCAAGCCGATTTTGGAGGCCCCGCGCCTCGGCTGCTGGTATCTGCACGGCTCGCTGTTGCCGCGCTGGCTCGGCGCCGCCCCGATCCAGCGCGCCGTGATGGCGGGCGACGAGATGACCGGCGTCATGGTCATGCGGATGGAAGAGGGCCTGGATACCGGTCCGGTGCTGCTGACCGAAAAAACCCCCGTCGGCCGCAAGACCGCGGGGGAGCTGACCAACGAACTCGCCAAATCCGGTGCCAAGCTAATGGCCCGCGGGCTAAAGCTGCTCGAAAGCGGCAACGCCACAGTTGTCGCACAAGCCGAAGCGGGCGCCACCTACGCCAAGAAAATCCTCAAAGACGAAGCCCGCATCGATTGGACCAAACCGGCGGTCGAAGTAGACTGCCACATCCGCGCTCTGTCGCCTTGGCCCGGCGCTTTCACCGAAGCCAGCGGCGAGCGTTTGAAAATCCTCTTCGCCGAGCCGGTAAACGGCTACGGCGCGCCGGGCACGGTGCTGGATGACGCGCTCACCATCGCCTGCGGCTCCGGAGCGGTGCGGCTGTTACGTGTCCAGCGCCCCGGCAAAAGCGCGCTCAACGCCGCCGACCTGCTCCGCGGCTGGTCGCTGGCGCCGGGTACGGTGCTCGCCTGATGCCGCGCTATCGCATCACGGTGGAATACGACGGCGGGCCCTTTGTCGGTTGGCAGCGGCAGGATAACGGCCCGTCGGTGCAAGGCACGCTGGAAGCGGCCATCCACGCGTTCAGCCATGAAACCGTCACCGTCACTGGCGCCGGGCGGACCGATGCCGGCGTGCATGCGTTAGGGCAAGTGGCGCATTTCGATCTCGCGCGCGATTTTGCGCCCGACAAAGTGCGCGATGCCCTCAATCACTTCGTGCGGCCGTCGCCGATTGCCGTGCTCAAGGCCGAAATCGCCGATCCGGACTTCCACGCCCGTTTTTCGGCCCATGCGCGGCATTATCTTTATCGCATCGTTTGCCGCCGCGCCCCGCTGGCGCTCGACCGCGGCCGTGCCTGGCAGGTGGTGCATGAACTCGATGCCGACGCCATGCACGCCGCCGCCCAAACCCTGATCGGCCAGCACGATTTCACCACCTTCCGCGCTTCGGAATGCCAGGCCAAGTCGCCGGTCAAGACGCTCGACAAACTGACCGTCCGCCGCGCCCTTGATGAGATCGACATTGAAGCCAGCGCCCGCTCGTTCCTGCATCATCAAGTGCGCTCGATGGTCGGCACCCTGAAACTGGTCGGCGAAGGCAAACGGCGCTCGCGCGATGTCGCCGCCGCGCTGAAAGCTTGCGACCGCTCGCGTTGCGGCCCCGTCTCGCCGCCCGATGGGCTGTATTTTGTGAAGGTGGATTATTAGCCCGCGCGCGTTGCGCGCAATTACTGCAAGTCCACTTGTTCCACCGCGCCGGGATCGATCTGGCTGCCGAAGAAAATTTCGCCAACCCGCGCGAAACGGTCGGGCGCATCGGTGCAATAGAAGTGATGCGGGCCCGGATTTTCCGATGCGGCGAGGCCTCGCTCGGCCAGCACGCGCGCCACGACATCGGCAGTGATGGCGGCGCTGTCGACCAGTTTCACTTCAGGGCCGACGACGCGGGCGATGACATTTTTCAGCGCCGGATAATGGGTGCAGCCCAAGACCAGCACTTTCGGCCGCGGCAAGCGCGCCATGAGGGGATCGAGATAGCGATGCGCCACCGCTTCGGCGATCGGCCCGTCAGTCAAGCCTTCTTCGGCCATCGGCACGAACAGCGGGCAGGCTTGCTGCACCACCGGCGCGGCAGATAGCGCATGAATGGCGCGGACGTAGGCGCCGCCTTTGACGGTGCCTTCGGTGGCGATGACGCCGATCGGGCCGCCCGGTGCCGCAGCGAGCGCGGCTTCAGCGCCGGGTTCGATCACCCCGATCACCGGCAGCGGCGCCAGCGCTTCCTGCAGATAGGGCAGGCCGACCGAAGCGGTATTGCAGGCAATCACCACCAGTTTGACATCGCGCTTCGTCAAGGCATGGGCGGCCTGCAGGGCATAACGGCGCACGGTGTCGGCGCTTTTGGTGCCGTACGGCAAGCGGGCGGTATCGCCGAGATAAAGGAATTGTTCGCCCGGCAATTTTTCGGCCAACGCGCGCATGACAGTGAGCCCGCCCATGCCGGAATCGAAAACGCCAATCGGTTGGTTATTCATCAAAATATTCGCTGAGAATGGATGTGTAGATATCGGTCAGGCGCGCCAGATCGGCGACCGGCACACATTCGCTCGATTGATGCATGGTGGCGTTCATAAGCCCGAGTTCCACCACCGGGCAGAACTCCTTGATGAAGCGTCCGTCGGAGGTGCCGCCGCCGGTGCTGTGCTCCGGCTTGCTGCCGGTCACCCGCATGATGGCGAGGTCAAGCAAATCAGTGAAAGCGCCCGGCGGCACGGCGTCGGCGGTACCGGAAAGATTGAAACTCAGCGACACCTGGCAGCCGGTCGCTTCCGACACGCTGTCGGCTACTTTGGTCAACAGCAGCTTCAGTGATTCGAAACTATGGGCATCGTTGAAGCGGATGTTGAAGGCACCGGTGGCGATGGCCGGAATGACATTGGAGGTCGGATTGCCGACATCGACGGTCGAAAACACCAGTGTGGAAGGATCAAACAGCGCCGTTCCCTCATCGAGCGGCGTCTTGGTCAGCCGGCCGATGAACTCGGCGAGCGCATGCACCGGGTTCTTCGCTTTATGCGGCCAAGCGGCATGGCCTTGCACGCCTTCGACCCGCACCTTGGTGTTGAGCGAACCGCGGCGCCCGACCTTGAGCCCATCGCCGATCCGCACCGTCGAAGACGGCTCGCCGATCAAGCAATGGTCGAGCGTGATGGATTTTTTCTTCAGCCAGCGCAGCATCTTCGGTGTGCCGTTGATCGCATCGCCTTCCTCGTCGCCGGTGACCAGCCAAACGATCGAGCCTTTCGGCGGTCCCTTTTTCAGATGGCGCTCGGCCGCCGCTGCAAAACAAGCAAGCGCCGATTTCATGTCGACCGCACCGCGGCCGTAAAGAATGCCGTTTTCGATCATGGCGCCGAAGGGATCGTGTTTCCAGAACGTGAGATCGCCCGGCGGCACCACGTCGGTATGGCCGGCAAAACAGAACACTGGACCGCTAGCGCCGATGCGGGCGAACAAATTCTCGGTGTGCGGCGCGCCCGGCTGGTCGAACGGCAGCCGCACGCAATCGAACCCAAGCGGCGCGATCGCCGCTTCCAGCACGCCAAGCGCCCCGGCGTCGTCGGGCGTCACCGACGGGCGGCGGATCAGGGCCTGGGCGAGGGCTACGGGATCGATCATCCTAGCGATTTACGCCCGCCCCCCCAGGGCGGTCAAATCACGGCCGCAGCAGTTCGTTGATGGACGTTTTCGACCGGGTTTTGGCGTCCACCCTTTTCACGATCACCGCGCAACAAAGCGCCGGATTGCCGCCCGAGGTGCCCGGGACCACCACCGAATACGCCGGCACACGGCCTGTAAAGGTCTCGCCGGTGGTGCGGTCGATGATCGGGGTGGAAGCGCCGATGGTGGTGCCCATGGCGATGACCGAACCGGTCTCCACGATCACCCCTTCGGTCACTGCCGAACCGGCGCCGACGAAGCAATTGTCTTCCACGATCACGGGGCCAGCCTGCACCGGCTCCAAAACACCGCCGATCACGACATTGGCCGAGATGTGGCAGGCCTCGCCAATCTGGCAGGCCGAGCCAATGGTCGCCCAAGAGTCGATCATGGTCCCTTTGCCGACATAAGCGCCGATGTTGACGAAGCTCGGCATCACGATCACGCCCGGTGCCAGGTAGGACGCATGACGTACAAAGGCGCCTGGCACGGCGCGAATGCCGGCGGCGCGGAAGCGGGCTTCGTCCCAACCGGCGAATTTCATCGGCACTTTGTCCCACCACACTGCGCCCGGTCCGCCGTCGATCAAGGCATTGTCGTTCAGCCGGAACGACAGCAGGATCGCCTTTTTCAGCCATTGATTGACGACCCATTGGCCATTCTTTTTCTCGGCGACGCGCACCAAGCCGGCATCGAGACCATCGAGGGCGGAGTCCACCGCCTCACGGATGTCGCCCTGGGTCGATAGGTTGATCGCGGCGCGGTTTTCCCAGGCGCGGTCGATGACGGCAGCAAGCTCGTACGGCATGGCGGGCGGCTTTTTGATAGGGCCTCAGAGGCGGATGGTCTGCAGGAATTTCGCCAGATCGTCAATCTCGTGGGCGAAGTTGTGGTGCGCAACCGGCGCGGTTTCCGGCCCCTGTAGCGAAAAGCGCGAGCCGTTGTGGAGAAAAACCGTCGTCATGCCGAGCGCATGGGCGGGCACCAGATTGCGCGCGGTGTCCTCGAACATCGCCGCTGCGGCGGGCGCAAAACCGCCGACCTCGACGATGCGCGCATAGGCTGCGGGCTCGGGCTTGGGCACGAAATTCAGCGTGCGGATGTCCCAGATGTCGTCCCACAGCCCGCCTAGCCCGATCTGTTCCAGCACGCGCCCGGCATGCTTGCGGCAGCCGTTGGTGAAGATGGTGCGCCGTCCCGGCAAGCGCTCCAGCGCCGGGCGCAGCGCCGGATCGGGGTGCAGCGGCGACAGATCGATGTCGTGGACGTAAGCGAGGAAATCTTCCGGATCGACATGGTCGCAGATCATCAGCCCGTTGAGGGTCGAGCCGTAAGTGCGGAAATAGAAATGCTGCAGCGTATAGGCTTCGCCGGGATGGATATCGAGGCGGCGGGCGATGAAGTCGGTCATGCGCGATTCGATCTGCGCGAACAGGTTGGAATCGGCCTGATAGAGCGTGTTGTCGAGATCGAAAATCCAGGTCTCGATGGTGCGGAAATCAGGTGCATCCAAAGGCGGGGCCATGACGAACCAGCCGTAGTTGTCTGCCGACAGTGTGCAGCCGCAACTCTTGCAGGCGCCTTAAGCGGCGCGGTCATGGTAAACACCCGTTAGGGCCGAGCACAAGAACGGCAAAAAAGCTGGACGGTTCAGGCGAATCTCGCCCCTCCCTCAAGGGTAGGGCTATCGCCTATGGATTTTGCGCCCCCTTCTTGTCATTGCCCGCGACTGCGAGGGCTTTGCGGAAGTGGGGTGATTTGGCGGTGAACAGCCTCTGGAGCATCGAGCAGTAAGACCGGAGCGAGGGGGTCACCCGAAGTTGTCGTCGGCGACCGCGGTTATGTGAGCATCGGGCTGCAGGTTGCCCATCGTTTGAGGTTTATGGCGAGTGCAGCAAGGGTCAGGGCGCAGGCGTTTCGACCGAGACCTCGGTAACGGGCGCGGCCAAAGCCGTGGACGTTCTTGAACAGGTTGAAGATCGGCTCGATGGCGCCGCGGTGCTTGGCAAGGCGTTGGTTGCGTCGGCCTTCGGCTGCCGTTAGTGGCCGGCTGCGATGGCCTCGCCGCATGATGCCGTTTCTGATGCCGAGCAGGGTTAGTTTCTGGCGACGCTCTTTGCTGTCATAGGCCTTGTCGGCATAGACGATCTTCTCGTCGCCGAAGATCAGGCGGTCGGCTTCCTGACTGTCGTTGATGTTGGCCGCGGTGACGATCACACGCCGGATGATCCGGCTGGTTTTGTCCATAGCGGCGTGCAGTTTATAGCCGAAGTAATACCGGCCGTCTTTTTTGGTCCAGGCCGCATCAGGGTCAAGTTCGCTGCGGACCAGCTTGCTTGCCGGGCGGCCGGATGCATCGGGCGGCAGCGGACCATCCGGGCGTTTGGGCGCATTCACCGCAGACGGCACCAAGGACGCATCGATCAACGTGCCTTGCTTCAGGACAAAGCCGGAACGCTCGATCTGGCGGCCGATTTCCAAGAAGATGCGCTCACTCAGTTCTGGCCCCAAGGCTTCGCGGAAGCGCCACAGCGTAGAGTGGTCGGGGATCGCCTCGCTCAATGGCAGGCCGACAAAACGCCGAAACGACAGGCGATCTTTCAGCGCTTCTTCCAAGGCCGGATCGGAAAGAGCGTACCAGCGCTGTAACAACAACGCTTTGAACATCAATAGAGCTGGATAGGCCGGGGCTCCCATCCGTCCGCCACGAAGCTCATGCAACAGTTTCTCGACGCTGGACCAGTCGACCAAGCCGGATACCCGATCCAGAACTTCATTGCCTCCCGCCGAGGCCGCGACCACTTCATCGGCAAAACTCAATTGGCCAATCTGACGTTCCGACATCGTCCCACCCAACGATTCAGCATCGCCAGATGGAATCACACGTCCAAACTTCCGCAAAGCCCTCGCAAATGCGGGCCATCCAGTTTTCGCGGCACCGCAACCTCAGAAAAGGCTCGATTTACAGCTTCGACAGTGGAGCAACGCCACCTGGGTCGCCCGCAGTCGCGGGCGATGACACCGGGGGGGCGAGCATATGCGATAGCCCTGCCCTCAAGGGGAGGGTAAAGGGGTCGCCGGTCTCAGCGCTCGGCCAGCAAATCGCGGATCAGGGCGGTGGTGACCGGCTTTTTGGCGGCCAGGGCGGCGGCGTCGGCTTTGGCGACGAAATCGCGCAAGGCGCCGGGCGAGCGCTCCAGGAAGCGAATCATCTGGGAAATCACCGCCTCGGGAACCGCGAGCTGGCGGTCGGCGAAGAGTTTGCGCGCCAGGGCTTCGAGCAAGGCGTCATCCGGCGCCCACAACGGAAACGACAGCAGCGCATCGAAGCGCGATTTCAAATCCGGAAGCGTCGTGCGCCAGGTCGCGGGCGGCTCATGCGCCGTCAGCAGCATCCGCTGGCCGCGTTCGAGCAGGGCGAACAGCGCGGTTTCGGCCTCCGGCGTCAGCGGCGCGGCATCGACGTTTTCGATCACCAGCGCCGGGCCGGGCGCAAATCCGGCGAGATCCGCCGCCGGTTTCACTTCGGCTTTGGCGCGCTCGGCCCACACCCCGGCCAGATGCGATTTGCCCGAGCCGGGCGGCCCGAACAGTACCGCCGCCGGCGCCGTCCAATCGGGCCAGGCATCGACGAAGGTCACCGCCGCGCGGTTGCCCGGCCCGACAATGAAATCGGCGCGACCGAGGCGCGGCGCGGTCGAAAGCGGCAGAGGAATCTGGGAAACCATCAGACGGTGCCGTTGCCCTGCGGCACCCGGCGGGTGGCGGCCTTGAGCCAGACCTGGGCGTAGCTGATGAACGACCACACCGTCAGCAGCGTCACCACGGCCTCGCCCGCCTGTTCGATCACCTGCGGCGGTTCGTGCAAGGTCAACAGCAGCAGCACCAGCGCGATATAAAGCACCTGCACCACCGTAGAAACC
>JAATGK010000498.1 GCA_015654715.1 Alphaproteobacteria bacterium | reverse complement strand
TTCTGTTGCTCGACGAACCGACCGCAAGCCTCGATCTGTTTCACCAGCACGCCATCCTGGCCAAAGCCCGCACGATGGCGAAAGACGGCATCGGCGTCCTCGCCGTGTTGCACGATCTCAATCTCGCCGCAGCCTATGCCGACGAGGTTTTGGTGCTGGAACACGGGCATGTCGATGCCGTCGGTTCACCCGCCGAAATCCTGACCGAGGCTCGCATAACCCGTATTTGGCGGGTTCCTTGCGAAGTCATCGTTGGCAGGAGCGGTCGGCGGCAAATCCTGGTCGAGATGCAGGGCACTTAACCGACAGCTTGCGCGTTGACTTCTACCATAGGTTTTACCCGACGCTATCGCGGCCTAGCTGATGCGGTCATGTTTCCACCATAACCGGCGGTACTTAGGAGAGGCTGGGCGAAAGCTTTCGAGCTGTGCAATACTGCGCAACATCGATGCTACGAATGGACGAGTTTTTCCAACCAATACCAATGGCGAACAGCACCGCACATAGGCGGATTGGTTACCTCCGCAATACTTCGTGGGGACGCGCGATCGTCACCGCATTGGTGCTGCTTGCGTTTGTCCTGCAGAGTCTGGTCGTCCAGACCCATGTTCATTTTTCGCCGACAAACCTTACGGCAAAAGCAGCAGTCCTTAAC
The DNA here is from genome assembly GCA_015654715.1 of Alphaproteobacteria bacterium. Lineage (GTDB taxonomy): Bacteria > Pseudomonadota > Alphaproteobacteria > Micropepsales > Micropepsaceae > Rhizomicrobium. The sequence continues at coordinate 11,433 of JAATGK010000498.1, read as the reverse complement.
CACGACAGGACCCTTGGCGATCTTCCCAAGAACACCGATGACGGCGATGCCAGCCATTGCCCGTTATGCCAAGCCATCTCTTCAAGTGGCAGTTATCTGATCCCGACGTTGCAGCAAGTGCAGCTGCTTGTTGCCTTCAGTATTCTTGGGCCTATTGCTCAGCGCACCGTTTTCGTATCGTCCGCATCGTATCACTCTTGGCAAAGCCGAGCCCCGCCAGCCGCCGTTTGATTGTCTAAGCCGCGGCAGCGATTTGCGTCGCTTTCCGTTGCGGCATGCAATTATACGAGCTTCGGATAAGCATCATTTGCAGCAATAGGCGGCCAAACTCGGTATATTTCCGAGTGCGAACATGTTCTCCGGAGCAACGCTGGTTCGAGTGACAGGGGACTCTCAATGCGTAAAAGAACGATCAGAACTGGGTTGATGATCTGGACGTTGCTTTCATTTGCGACGGCGGCAATTGCGGAAAACCCGCATGCGATGAAGACCGGGAACGTGTCGCCCGACGCGGCTATCGACGTGGTCACCCGAGGAACGCGCCTCTTCTATGAAATCAAAAGGCCGGGATCGAACGGCATTGACCTGGTGGTTCGAGACAATTCCGGCGAACGGAAAATCGCCGGTAGCGGCGCGCCGTATGAGATCAGCGGCTTCATGGCTTCGCCCGACGGCGGCAAAGTCGCCGTTGCTCTAGCACAAGGCGACGCCAAGACGGTTTCGTTGTGCGTCTATGATGCGTCCACCGGAAATCAACTCACCGCACCGATCACGGCAGCACAGGTGGATATAGCCGCTTGGAGCGAGGATTCGCACACGCTCTACTTCGCCTTCCGCCGGACCCCGGGCGCCGGCGACATCAGCCTGATGGCTTGGAACCTGCAATTGGCGCCGGCAACGCTGCAAACCTATGATGCGGACGTTATTGCGATCGCCATGCGCAAGAACGAGACGTTCTTGTTGTCACGCCAGGACGCTCCGACAGCCAAGCTGCTAGCGCTTCGGACGGGTAAGCCGCTAAGTGCCGCCGTCGAGCTTGTGCCCGCGCGGTCCGGTCGGACACTTGATTCCGTGTCTCCTGCGTCGGATGGCGTTTACGTGCTCGCGCGCGAAGGATCGCAGGAGCGGCTCTTGCGCATTCCCGCCAGAGCGAATGGAAAGATCGAACCTGCCTTTACGCAGAAATTCATTGCCGGTTGCCGCAACTGCCGCTCGTTTCCCGGATTGCGGCGTAATCAGACATCGGAAATCTCCATCCCCTCGGAAGATCCGATCGCCATGATCCTGGCGGATCCGCTTGCACCCGGCGTTACGATCATATTCGAAGACCGTACCGCGGGCCTGGTCGGGCTCAGCTACAAACCATCGACCGGGCATTTCGTCAGTGGGCGGACAGTGCCGTCGATGTAAAGGCAGCGCTCTGCCGGCGACGGCAGGACCGATCAGCACATAGAACTATTCCAAGCAGCAATGCGTAAGGCGTTGCTGCTTTTTGTTTTTCTCTTCGCTTAAAGTCGTTTTGACGCGCTCCCCTTGAAGTCCGCAAATTCTCTGTGGTCTATATGTGAAAGCTAGTTGCGAGTGGTTCTCAATACCATTCGCAACTAGCGGTCCGCCATTTGGCAGCGGTCCATCGCTTAATTCGGAGGGGAAGTATTCGAAATGAGGGCAAGAGCCGATGTGTCAGGCGCCATGGGGCGCAGACGATCCGGCATTCTTCCGATCTTGACGGCAGCGGGGATCGCCATTGCGATGCCGAGTTATGGTCAGGACGCCAAGGCCAACGTGCCGGCGAGTTTGTGGACGCGCGACAGCCTGACCGGCGATTGGAACGGCGAGCGTACCAGTCTGACCGAACGGGGCGTGACGGTCGGCCTGTCGGAAGTGGCGGAAGTCCTCGGCAATGCCACCGGCGGCCAGAAGAGCGGCACCGTTTTCACCGGGCGCGCCGAACTGGACGTCGATCTTGATCTCGACAAATTGGTCGGCTGGAAAGGCGCCACCATCCACGTCAACGGATTTCAAATTCACGGCCGCGGACTGACGGCCGATACGCTCGGCGGCAATTTGTTCGATCCGTCCAATATCGAAGCAACCCGCGCCACGCGCTTGTTCGATGCCTATCTCGAACAAAGCCTGTTCGACGATACGCTGTCGATCCGCCTCGGCCAGATCGCCGCCGACGACGAATTTCTCATCAGCGATTATGCCGGCGCCTTCATCAACGGGACCTTCGGCTGGGCCGGGATCATGGCGGCAGACTTGCCCAATGGCGGACCCGCCTATCCGCTGGCCACCCCTGGCGTGCGCATCAAGTGGACGCCGAGCAAGTCGTTCACCTGGCAAACGGCCGTTATCAGCGGCGATCCGGCCGGCAGCAGCGTGGGCGACGACGATCCGCAGCGGCGCAATCACGACGGGCTGACCTTCAGCCTCGACAAGGACGTGTTCGTCATCAGCGAAGTCGGCTATTCCGTCGCCGGCGACCTTCCCGCCAGTTTCAAATTGGGCGGCTGGTATCATTCCGGCAAGTTCGACGATCAGCGCTATGACAGCGACGGAGATTTGGCGGCCGTTTCCGGCGCCGATCTCTATCAGAGGCGCGGCGACTACGGGTTCTATGCCGTCGCCGACAAACTGCTGTGGCGCGAGGACGGCACGGAGGGTCAGGGGCTTGGCGCGTTCTTCCGCATTGGCGGAGCCCCCGGCGATCGCAACCTCGTTCCCTTCTATTTCGACACTGGTTTGAACTACACTGGTCTGTTCGAAGGGCGCGACAGCGACATCCTGGGATTGGGTTTTGCATTCGCCAAGATCAGCGATCGGGCCCGCGCTTATGATCGCGACTATAACGACGCCAATCCGCTCGCGACGCGACCGGTGCGCGACTTCGAGGCGGCGCTCGAACTCTCCTACAGCTACGTCGCAGCCCCTTGGTGGACGATCCAGCCGGACGTTCAGTACATCATCCATCCTGCCGGTTTCAGCGCCGATCCCAATGCCGATGCGAGCCTGCCCGCTGCAGCGATGAAGGATGCTCTCGTCATCGGTGTCCGGACGGCCATTCAGTTCTAAACGCGTCTATTTGTGTGCCTGTAATTGCGATTGCGTCTCAATAACTATCGAATCGCAACAACGAGAAAAAAGGAGACCGTTCCTTGCAATCCATGCAGCTGAGTGAAGCACAGCCAGGTCCGTTCCGTGTCCTCGCGATCCTCGCAACGGATGCTTTGCCGAGAAAGCTTTCGGATATGGGCCTGCATGTCGGCGACAAAATCGACGTGCTTGGCAACCAGGGCGCCAGCGGCGTCGTGGTCGGATGTAGCGACGCACGATTGGCCCTCGACCGAACGACCGCGGAAAAAGTACGCGTCGTTTCCTTTGCGGGCGGCGACATGATCGGCATCGGCGATCTGCGTCCGGGCGACAAAGCTCGCGTGGCCGGGTTGAAAAAAGGCGATCGCGATTATCGCCAGCGCCTCATGGCGATGGGGCTGACCCCAGGCATCGAATTCACTTTGACGAGGTTCGCGCCCCTCGGCGACCCGATTGAGATCCGCGTACGCAACTCCGCTTTGAGCCTGCGCAAAGGCGAAGCAGAACTTCTGATGTTGGAAAGAGTTTGACATGAAAAAGATCGTTGTTGGCCTGGTCGGCAATCCCAACTGTGGCAAGACCACGCTGTTCAATGCGCTGACCGGGGCCCGGCGCAGTGTCGGCAACTGGCCGGGCGTTACCGTCGAAAAAGTCGTCGGCACCATGCCGGTCGGCGGCGCCACCTGCGAGGTGGTGGATTTGCCCGGCGTTTACAATCTCGGCGCCGCCAACCGCTCTTCGGAAGACGAACGCGTGGCGCGTGATTACGTCCTGTCGGGTGAGGCCGACGTCTTCATCAACATCGTCGATGCCTCCAATCTCGAGCGCAATCTGTACCTGACGGCGCAGCTCCTGGAGATGCAGGTCCCGGTCATCCTGGCGGTCAACATGGTCGATATCGCACGGCGCCGCGGCATTCGCGTCGATGTGGCAAAACTGTCGGCGGCGCTCGATTGTCCGGCCGTCCCGATCGTGGCGACACGCAAAAAGGGCGTGCCGGACCTGAAAGCGGCGATCCAGAAAATGGCGACCCGTTCCGCGATTTCCTCCGTGATGTCCGGTTTCGATCCTCACGTCGAAGGCGCAATCGCGGCATTGGCGGATGAAATCGGCAGCGCCGATGGCGCCCGCAAGCCGATGGCGCGCTGGTACGCGATCAAGCTGCTCGAAGGCGATGAGAGCGTGAAGCCGCTCGAAGAGCTGCTGCCGCCAGGAACCGTCGCCGCCAGGCTGGGCACAATCGAAGAAGCCACCGGCGAAGAAGCCGACATTCTGATCGCCGATGGTCGCTTCGCCTTGGCGAGCGACGTCGTGAAATCGTCGCTCACCCGTCCCCGGGAAGCCTCGCGCACGCTCACCGATTGGATGGACCGCTTGGTCCTCAACCGGTTGCTCGGCATCCCGATCTTCCTCCTGATGATGTATTTGATGTTCCTGTTCACCATCAACATCGGCGGCGCCTTCATCGACTTCTTCGATCAGGCCGGCGGCGCCCTTCTGGTCGATGGCATGGGGCAAACGCTCCGCTCGCTATCGGCACCGGACTGGTTGACCGTGTTGGCATCGAAAGGTATCGGCGGCGGCATTCAGACCGTCGGCACCTTCATCCCGGTGATCGGCTTCCTCTATCTGTTCCTCTCGTTCTTAGAGGATTCCGGATACATGGCGCGGGCCGCGTTTGTCATGGACCGCGCCATGCGCGCCATCGGCCTGCCGGGCAAGTCGTTCGTTCCCCTGATCGTCGGATTTGGCTGCAACGTACCGGCGATCATGGCCACCCGTACGCTGGAGCATCGCCGCGATCGCATTCTTACCGTGATGATGGCGCCGTTCATGTCCTGCGGCGCGCGGCTGCCGGTCTATGCCTTGTTCGCGGCCGCGTTCTTTCCCGGTGGCGGTCAGAACATTGTGTTCAGCCTCTATCTCGTCGGCATTTTGTTTGCCGTCCTTACCGGCTTGCTCTTGAAGAATACCCTCCTCAAAGGCGACGCCTCCCCGTTTGTGATGGAGCTGCCGCCATATCATCTGCCGACGTTTGGAACAGTGGTGCGCCGCGCGGGCCAGCGCTTGCGCGATTTCGTCTTCCGCGCCGGGCGCGTCATCGTGCCGATGGTGGTGATCCTGAGTTTCCTCAATTCGCTCGGCACCGACGGCAAATTCGGCCACGAAGACAGTGGCGAGTCGGTGTTGTCCAGCATCGGGCGCAGCATCACGCCGGCATTCCGGCCGATGGGATTGCACGACGACAACTGGCCGGCGGCAGTCGGCATCTTCACAGGATTTCTGGCGAAAGAAGCCGTGGTGGGCACGTTGAATGCGCTCTACACCGAAGTCGGCAAACCCGATGCCGCGGCAGGCGCTGACGGCAAGGAGGCTGCCGAGCCGACTTTGGCTGACAAGCTGTCTGGTGCCGTCGCTACCATTCCCGCCAATCTTGCGGGCGTCGCCGGCAAATTGGGCGACCCTCTCGGTATCGGCCAAGCCGCATCGGCGTCAGCCGCGACCGGAGCGGGCGATGTTGCGGCAGGCTCGCCAGTCTTCGGCACCATTGCGAGGTATTTCGACGGAGCCATCGGCGGCTATGCCTATCTGCTGCTGATCCTCCTCTACATGCCGTGCGTGGCTGCCATGGGGGCGATGCAGCGCGAAGTCGGCGGGCCATGGACATTGTTCAGCGCCGCGTGGACCACAACGCTTAGTTACTCCGCTTCGGTCTGCTTCTATCAGGCTGCGACATTTGTCCGTCACCCGTCCCAGTCACTGGGTTGGATTGCCGGCTGCCTCGCCTTCTTTGCGGTCGTCTCCGCCACCTTATGGGGCATGTCGAACGCAAACCGCAGAAAACTGCAAGCCCTGGAAGCGAACGCCTGAGGAGAATGCAAAATGGCAAGCCCAAGTGAAGTCAAAACCTATCTCAAACAACGCCGGCGTTCTTCCTTGTCGGAAATGGCAGTACCCTTCGGCGTCGCCGAAGACACCATGCGCGCCCTGCTGGAACCGTGGGTGGCCAAGAGCAAAGTGCACCGCATCGAATCTCCAGCCGATTGCGGCGGCTCCTGCAGCAAAAGTTGCTGTTGCGGGACGTTGCCGGCAGCCATCTACGAATGGTGCGACAGACAATGAGAGCGTTTTTGCGCGTGTTCGTTGTCGATCGGATTGCGGACCCGCAGCGTAACACAGGGCCGGTCACCGCGGATACCGGTCCGGTGTGCGCGCAATAATTGGCCTTATTACGCCGCGGAGTTACCCCAATGGCGATGCGTTTGCCTGAGGTTTCCTGCTATCCTGAGCACCTAAGGAATCGCAAAGGGGCGGCGCGTGGAATCTGCAAGAGTTTTGCGTCACAGGTGGATCACTGGGATTCGCCGGGCTGAAGCAATCTTTTGCGCGGCGCATATGCTCGCCCTTCATCTCCGATCTAGGAAGGAATCCCGCCATGACCGATGAACACACCGAAGCAAAATGCCCATTCCATCAGGCAGCTGCCAGCGGCCCATCGAATCGGGACTGGTGGCCGGAGCAATTGCGGCTCGACCTGCTGCACCAGAACTCCGATCTCTCCAACCCGATGGGAACGGGCTTCAACTACGCCGAAGCATTCAAGAGCCTCGATCTGCAGGCCGTGAAGAACGATCTGCGCGCGCTGATGACCAATTCGCAGGATTGGTGGCCGGCGGATTTCGGTCACTATGGGCCGTTGTTCATCCGCATGGCATGGCATAGCGCCGGGACCTACCGCACCGGCGACGGCCGCGGCGGCGCCGGCACCGGCCAGCAGCGCTTTGCTCCCCTCAACAGTTGGCCCGACAACGTCAATCTCGACAAGGCACGCCGTCTGATCTGGCCGATCAAGCAGAAATACGGCCGCAAGATTTCCTGGGCCGATTTGATCGTCTTGACCGGCAATGTCGCCTTGGAATCGATGGGCTTCAAGACCTTCGGATTCGGCGGCGGCCGTGCCGACGTCTGGGAGCCCGACCTCAGCGTTTATTGGGGCTCCGAGACTAGCTGGCTCGCCCTCAGCAACGATCCGGCCAACAAGGGCAACCGCTATTCCGGCGACCGCGATCTCGAAAACCCGCTCGCAGCCGTGCAGATGGGCCTCATTTACGTCAATCCGGAAGGACCGGATGGCAATCCCGATCCGCTCGCGGCAGCCAAGGATATCCGCGAAACATTCGCCCGCATGGCAATGAACGATGAGGAGACCGTTGCGCTGATCGCCGGCGGTCACGCCTTCGGCAAAACCCATGGCGCCGGTCCTGCCACGCACGTCGGCCCCGAACCGGAAGCGGCGGGCCTCGAAGAACAAGGCCTCGGCTGGAAAAGCAGCTACGGCACCGGTAAAGGCGGCGATGCGATCACCAGCGGCCTGGAAGTCACTTGGAGCACGACACCAACGGCGTGGGGCAATGGCTTCTTCCACAATCTGTTCGGCTACGAATGGGAACTGACCAAGAGCCCGGCTGGCGCGCATCAGTGGCGCCCGAAGAATGGCGCCGGCGACGGCACCGTTCCCGCGGCTCACGACCCGTCGAAACGGATTGCGCCGTCGATGCTGACGACGGATATCGCCCTGCGCGCCGACCCCATCTATGAGAAAATCGCGCGGCACTTCTTCGAGCATCCCGATGAGTTCGCTGATGCCTTCGCGCGGGCGTGGTTCAAGCTGACCCATCGCGACATGGGCCCGCGCACCCGTTATCTCGGCCCGGAGGTTCCGGCCGAAGAACTGATCTGGCAGGACCCCATCCCCGCGGTCGATCACCCGTTGATCGATGCCAAGGACATTGCCGCGCTCAAGGAAAAAATCCTGGCGTCGGGATTGTCGGTCGCGCAACTGGTTTCCACTGCCTGGGCCGCGGCCTCCACGTTCCGCGGCTCCGACAAGCGCGGCGGCGCCAATGGGGCCCGTATTCGCCTGGCGCCGCAGAAGGATTGGGAGGTCAATCAGCCCGACCAACTGGCCTATGTGCTGAAAACGCTCGAACGCCTCCAAAGCGAATTCAACAACGCGCAATCGGGCGGCAAAAAGGTTTCGCTCGCCGATCTGATCGTTCTGGCCGGCAGCACCGGTGTCGAGCAAGCGGCAAAAAAAGCCGGTCACCACATCACGGTGCCGTTCACGCCGGGACGCATGGACGCGTCGCAGGAACAAACCGACGTCGCCGCTTTCGCCGTGCTGGAGCCGAAGGCCGATGGCTTCCGCAACTATCTTAGCGGCCCGCACACACTGCCGGCCGAAGCGCTGCTGATCGACAAGGCGCAACTTTTGACCCTGACGGCGCCGGAAATGACGGTGCTCATCGGCGGGTTGCGCGTCTTGAATGCCAATTTCGGCAGGAGCCCGCGCGGCGTCTTCACCAAACGGCCGGAGACCCTGACCAACGACTTCTTCGTCAACCTGCTCGACATGGCCACCGAATGGAAACCCACGTCGGACGCCAATGTGTTCGAAGGCCGCGATCGCAAGACCGGCGAACGCCAATGGACCGGCACGCGCGTCGATCTCGTCTTCGGCTCGAACTCGCAGCTGCGCGCCTTGGGCGAGGTCTATGCAAGTGCAGCTGCGCAAGACAAATTCGTTCAGGACTTTGTCGCCGCCTGGACCAAGGTGATGAACCTCGACCGGTTCGATCTCGCGTAAACCGGCGCTTTGGATGTCCACACTGCTGAAGTTGACCTGCCGCCGAACCGGCGGCGGGTCAATTTTATGGGCAGATTACGAGAAGTTGGACTGCCATCGCCCTTCGAACAGGAGCCAATAATATTGCTTGCCCCGGCAATAGATGATTGGCGCGCGGGCTCATCGGCCAAAAGGTCGCGTCTTCCATTCGGCAGTCAATTCCGCGAAAATGACACCGTAACCTATATTCCGCGGTAGGAGTGGAATTCGGCAATCGCGGGGCGCCTATTGACCCGACAAAAAAACGGGCAAAGGACCGGGCAACACATCGGCTTGTTCTCTTTTGACGCTAATAATTACAATACCTTAGGTGCAAAATGCTTCTTCTGATCGATAACTACGACAGCTTCACCTACAACCTCTTCCACTACCTTGGGCAGCTCGGGGCCGAGGTGCTGGTCAAACGCAATGACGAAATCTCCACCGCCGAGGCCTTGGCGCTGAAGCCGGAGGCGATCGTGCTGTCCCCTGGGCCCTGCACCCCCAACGAGGCGGGCATCTGCTGCGATCTGATCACCAAGGCCAACGGCTCGGTGCCGATTTTGGGTGTTTGTCTCGGCCACCAGTCGATCGGTCAGGTCTATGGCGGCAAGATCGTGCGCGCGCCCAAGCCGATGCACGGCAAGCTGTCGACCATCCACCACACCGGCAAAAGCGTTTTCCGCGGCCTCAACAACGATTTCACCGCCACGCGCTATCACTCGCTGACCATCCTGCCGGAATCGATGCCCGATTGCCTCGAAGTCACCGCGGTGGCCGAAGACGGCGTCATCATGGGCGTGATGCACAAGACCCATCCCGTCCACGGCGTCCAGTTCCATCCCGAGAGCATCGCCAGCGAAAACGGCCACGCCCTGTTGCAGAATTTCCTGCGCCTGGCGCATCAGCGCGAACTGGCCTGATACAAGACATGAGCCACCTCGATTTTTCCGTTTTGTTGAAGCGCCTCGCCGCAGGCAAAGTTCTCGACACCGAAGCCTCCGCCGCAGCCTTCACCGCCATCATGGCGGGGGACGTCGGTGAAGCCCAAATGGCCGGATTTCTCACCGCGCTGGCGCTGCGCAAGCCGTCGGTCGACGAAATCACCGGTGCCGTGACGGCGATGCGCGCCGCGATGAAGCGCGTCAAAGCTCCGGCGGGCGCCATCGATCTCGTCGGCACCGGCGGCGACGGCCATTCCACCCTCAACATTTCGAGCGCCGCCTGTTTCGTCGCCGCGGCCTGCGGCGTGCCGGTGGCCAAACACGGCAACCGCAACATGACCTCGAAGTCCGGTGCGGCGGATGTGCTGGAAGCCCTCGGCGTCAAGGTCGATGTGACGCCGGAAGTGGCGGAGGCTTGCCTCACCGAGGCGGGCGTCTGCTTTCTGTTCGCGCAAGGTTATCACCCGGCAATGCGCCATGTGACACCGGTGCGCCGCGCCCTCGGTTTTCGCACCATCTTCAACCTGCTTGGGCCATTGTCGAACCCGGCCGGGGTCAAGCGCCAATTGCTCGGCGTTTATGCGCTGGAATGGCTGGAGCCGGTCGCCAAGGTGCTGGCCGTCCAAGGCGCCGAAAAAGCCTGGGTCGTGCACGGCGGCGATGGCCTCGACGAGCTTTCCATTTCCGATGTGACCCATGTCGCAGCGCTGGAAAACGGCCGCATCGCATTAAAAACGGTGACCCCGGAAGATGCTGGCCTGCCGCGCCATCCGCTGGCCGCGGTCAAAGGCGGCGAAGCGCCGGAAAATGCCGCCGCCCTGACCCGTCTGCTCGACGGCGAACCGGGTGCCTATCGCGACATCGTGCTGCTCAATTCCGCCGCGGCGCTGATCGTCGCCGACAAAGCAGCCGATCTCCGCGAGGGCGCCGAGCTTGCCGCCCACGCCATCGACAGCGGCGCCGCCAAAGCGGTACTCGCCAAGCTGGTCGCGGTGTCGAACGGAGCGGCGGCGTGAACATCCTCGACACCATCGCCACTTATAAGCGCGACGAGGTGGCCCGCGCCAAAGCCGCGATTTCCCCGGCCGAGATCATCACTTGCGCCCGCGCCGCCGATCCGGTGCGCGGCTTCAAGGCGGCCCTGCTGACGGCGCGGATCGAGGGCCGCTTCGGCCTGATCGCCGAGATCAAAAAGGCAAGCCCGTCGCGCGGTCTGATCCGGCCCGATTTCGATCCCCCCGCGCTGGCCCAAGCTTATGCGGCCGGCGGCGCCACCTGCCTGTCGGTGCTGACCGATACGCCATCGTTCCAGGGCGCCCCCGAATTTCTTTCCGCTGCGCGCGAAGCCTGCGACCTGCCGGTATTGCGCAAGGATTTCATGATCGAGCCTTATCAAGTCGCCGAAGCGCGCGCCTGGGGGGCCGATGCCATCCTTATTATTCTGGCGATGGTCGACGACGCCACTGCTGCCACCCTTTTCACCACTGCCCGCAGCTTCGGCATGGACGCGCTGGTGGAAGTCCATAATGGCGGCGAACTCGACCGTGCCCTGGCGCTGGGAGCGGACGTGATCGGCATCAACAATCGCGACTTAAAAACCTTCGTCACCGATGTCGGTGTCACCTTGGCGCTGGCGCCGCGCGTTCCGGAGGGCAAACTGGTGGTGGCGGAAAGCGGCCTCGCCACCCGCGCCGACCTCGACCGGCTGGCGCAAGCGGGGGTCACGAC